>JAZDIV010000106.1:0-65061 GCA_043804695.1 PVC group bacterium
ATTTTTTCTTCGAAAAAATCAGAGTGGGTTACCTTAAGCCAACAGAAAAATCATATCCCGGAAGACAAATGTTGGCTGATGTTGGAAAGGCTTTTGTATATTGTTGCCTCGGTGAAAATATCTTAATTAACCAACAGACCCGACGCAGTCGGGTCCATTATAAAGTAGCGAGCGCAGCGAGCTAATTTATTTAGAGGAGGCTATTGTGTCTCATAAAACAGGACAGGGAAGTTCACGGAACGGAAGAGATAGTAATTCCCAGCGGCTGGGAGTGAAGAGAACTGCCGGGCAATTCGTGCACGGGGGTACGATCATCATCCGGCAGCGGGGTACCCGCGTATTGCCCGGGAAGAATGTGGGCCGGGGGCGGGATGACACCCTCTTCGCCCTCATCGACGGCGTCGTCCGCTTCGAGAGCCACGGCCCGAAGAAGAGTGTCTCGATCGCACCGGCCGCCGTTTCCTGAGCAGGCTCTCCCTTTGCCCTTCAGGAGCCTGTCCCGGCATGATCTCTGACCCGCCGCCTCCCGCCTGCCGGCGGGTCGGGAGCCGGCGCTCACCGAAGGCTCCTCATTTGAAAAAATCCTTCATTGACAGAGCGAGGATCACCGCCAGAGGCGGGCGGGGGGGGGACGGCTGCCTCAGCTTCCGGAGAGAGAAGTATGTTCCCCGGGGGGGGCCCGACGGCGGCGACGGCGGCGATGGGGGAAGCGTGCATCTGGAGGCCTCCGTTCACCCGGGATCGCTGCTTCCTTTTTGCTACCGCCCCCTTCTCGCCGCCGGGGACGGGGGCCACGGTCAGGGCAAGGACAAGAAGGGGAAAAACGGGAAACCGCTTCTCCGGCCGGTTCCCCTGGGAACCCTGGTCCGGGATGCCGAAACCGAAGAAATCATCGCGGACCTGATGGAAGCCGGGCAGCAGCTCCTGTTGGCCCGGGGCGGAAAAGGGGGGCGGGGAAACGCCCGCTTCGCCACCTCCACCCGCCGCGCCCCCCGGATAACCGAAAAAGGAGAAGCCGGCGAGGAACGGGTCTTCACTCTTGAACTGAAGCTGCCGGCCGCGGTGGGGCTGGTGGGGTACCCCAACGCGGGCAAGTCCACGCTCCTCTCCGCCATTTCCCGCGCCCATCCCCGGATCGCCGCCTATCCCTTCACCACCCTGATCCCCAGCCTGGGCATCGTGACCGATCCGGAAATGGGGTACCGGACGATCACGGCGGTCGACATCCCGGGCTTGATCGACGGAGCGCACAAGAATATCGGCCTCGGCCATGCCTTCCTCCGGCACATCGAGCGGTGCCGGCTGCTGGTGTTTGTTCTCGATATGGCGGGAGCGGACGGCCGACGTCCGGCCGATGACTATGCCGGTCTCCGCCGGGAACTGGAACTGCATAAACCGGAGCTGATCGCCCGTCCGTTCCTGATCGCGGCCAACAAGATGGATCTTCCGGGCGCGGAAGAGGCTTACCGGGGTTTTGTGCGTTCTTCCCGGCTCTCCGCCTCCCGGGTGCTGCCGATATCGGCTCTGAAGAAAGAGGGGCTGGACGAACTGAAGCGGGCTCTCTTCGCCGAAGCGGAGAACTAATCATCTTATTTTTCCAAAGGAAAAAAAAGAATGTGCAAGCATTGAATCAACATCGCAGGAATATTTTAAATCACATTCTTTCAGCGAGATGTGATTGTTATAAATTTGCGAGCGCAGCGAGCTAATTTATATGATGGCTGAAAACGGAACCGGCAGGGAATCGCTGGCTAAGGCGCAGCGGATCGTGGTCAAGGTGGGGAGCCGGCTTTTGACCGGGGGGACGGGATCCATTAACGAGAGACTGGTCGGCCGGCTGGCCGGCCAGCTGGCCGACCTGAAGCGGGAGGAGAGGGAGGTCCTCCTGGTGACTTCCGGCGCGATCGCCGCCGGCCGCCAGGAGTTAAAGATGAAAAGCCTCCCCGGCACCCTCCCCGACCTGCAGGCGGCGGCGGCGGTGGGCCAGGCCATCCTGATGCATATCTATCACCGCCACTTCCGCCGGGAGGGTTTCAGCGTCGGACAGATCCTGCTCACCCGGGACGGTCTGCATAATCGGGATCGCCACCTGAACGCGCGGCACACCCTGCAGGCTCTCCTGGAGAAAGGGATTATCCCGATCATCAACGAGAACGACACCGTGGCGGTGGACGAGATTAAATTCGGGGACAACGATCACCTGGCCGCCCAGGTCGCGAATCTGATTCGGGCCGATCTGCTGATCCTTCTCACCGATGTCGACGGACTGCTCCGCCCGGCTGCGCGTCCCGGGAGGAACCGGGAGATCATTCGCCGGGTGGAAAAAATCACCCCCGGGATACTGGCGATGATCGAGGACGCTCCCCGGGAGTACTCGCGGGGGGGATGGGGAGCAAGCTGGAGGCGGCCGGCATCGTCACCCGGGCCGGGGGGCAGGTTGTCATCGCCAACGGCTCCCGGCCCGGCGTGATAACCGGCATCCTCCGGGGCGAGGAGATCGGCACTTTTTTCCCGACCCGGTTCGGGCAGCTGCGTTCCCGGAAGTCCTGGATCGCGTTCTCCTGTCTGTGCAAGGGACGGATCATTGTTGATGAAGGCGCCCGGCAGGCTCTGGTGAAGCGGGGCAAGAGCCTGCTCGCATCCGGCATCATCCGGGTGGAAGGAAAGTTCCGGGCGGGCGACATGGTGAGCATCAGCGGGGAGGACGGCCGGGAGTTCTGCCGGGGCCTGACAAACTATGACTCCGGCGAACTGGGAAAAATCCGCGGGGAGAAAACGGGGCGGATCAAGGCCATCCTCGGGTATAAATACTATGATGAGGTAGTTCACCGGGATAATATGTTGATACTATGAAATGACGAAACCCGAATGACGAAACCCGAAGGAATGTTCAAGCCCGAATGCCCATAGGGCTCTTCGTCGCGTTTTGCTTGGCGGTAGACTTGATGTTAAACCCAACCAGAGGAGAATCCGACAACTTTCGTCATTTGCCTCCGCATGAACACCGAGGCCGCTTCGGCAGATGCGTTTCAACATTCGGATTTAGTCATTCATTAGTCATTCGTTATTCGAATTTCGTCATTTAGAATGCTGTCCGGATCATCACTATCCCCCCACACGGGACGGAAGAGAGGAATATATGGCTTATGAGCAATAGACGCCCACATGAGATCGGGCTTCTCGGCGGGGCCTTCGACCCCGTCCACAACGGCCACCTGGAGATGGCCCGGGCGGCGATGAAGGAATGCGGGCTGGACCGGGTCATCTTCATCCCGGCCTCGATTTCGCCGTTCAAGTCGTCGGCGCCCCGCACCGCCGCCCGGGACCGGCTCGCCATGCTGCGCCGGGCGCTTGCCGATCAGCCGGGATGCGCCGTCTCCGGGATTGAACTGGCTCGGGGCGGGGTGTCGTACACGGTAGAGACCGTCCGGCAGATCCAGGGCGAGCACGGCCCGGACGCTTCGCTTTCTCTGATCATCGGGATGGACAATCTTCTCCAGATCGCCGGCTGGAAGGAGATTGAATTGTTGATCGGACTCTGCCGCTTTATTATCATAGCCCGGCCCGGATGCGAGACCAGCCGGCTTTCCGGGAAGAATAAATACTGGGCGGAAAGGATAATCGCAAGGGACAGGGGGCGCATCCTCCCGCTCTCGATCCCGATCTCTTCCAGCGCCGTCCGGGGAGCCGTCAGGGAGGGCCGGGATCTCACGGGCCTGGTGCCCCCCGCCGTGGCTGGCTATATCAAGGAAAAGGGCCTTTATTTATGAATGCGGAAGAGATAATACAAACCGTGGTCGAAGTCTGCCGCGGTAAGAAGGCAAAAGACATGATCGCCCTTGACTTGCGGGGCCTCTCCACGCTCGCTGATTTCTTTTTCCTGTGCAGCGCGGAAAACACCCGGCAGGTCAATGCCGTTGTCGAAGAGACAGCCGCGCGCCTGAAAAAGGCGGGGCGCCGGCTGCTGCGGACGGAAGGGCTCCCCGAGGCCCGCTGGGTGGTGATGGATTACGGGTCCGTGCTGGTCCATGTTTTCCTGGACGAGGTCCGCGAACACTACTCGCTGGAGACATTATGGGGGGATGCCCCGCGGAAGGAGTACGGCCATGCTGCCGGAGATTAACAGCGCGATTTCAGATATGATCAAGGCGGCCTTTCGCCTCGCCGCCGACCGGGGTCTGCTGCCCCCCGTCTCCCTCCCCGTTCTCGAGTTCGAAGTTCCCCGGGAGAAGGGGCGGGGCGACCTGTCCTCCAGCATCGCCATGCAGACGGCCTCCCGGGTAAGACGCCCCCCCGGGGAGACGGCCGGGATCATCGCTTCCCTGATCGAGCCGCTCCTCAGCGACGAGACGGTCATCGCCGGGGTTGAAGCGGACCCGCGCCGGGGGTTCCTCAACTTCACGGTCTCCGCCGGCGCGCTCCGGCAGGCGCTCCGCCGGCTTCTGGAAAACCCGGGACGGTGGGGTGAGAGCGAAGCCGGAAAAGGGAGAAAGGTCCTGCTCGAGTTTGTCAGCGCCAACCCGACCGGTCCCCTCACGGTGGCCCACGGCCGCCAGGCGGCGGTGGGCGACGTCCTCGCCAATCTGCTGGCCAAGGCGGGCTTCCGGGTCTGCCGGGAGTATTACCTGAACGACCGCGGCCGGCAGATGGATATCCTGGGGAGATCGGTCTATCTGCGCTGGCGGGAATTGCAGGGAGAGCGGATAGATTTTTCGGCTGAATACTACCAGGGGGAATATATCGTTACCCTGGCCCGGGCGCTTCCTCCGGAGATCCCGGCGGGGCCGGCGCCCGGGGAGGATCCTTCCGGAACGATCGAGCGCTGCGGCTCGTACGCCAGCAGCGCGCTGCTGGCGATGATCAGGGGTGAATTGGATGATTTCGGCGTCCGCATTGATTCCTGGGTGAGCGAAAAAGACGTGGTCGCCTCCGGGCAGGTCGATGACGCCCTGCGGGATCTGGCCCGGCGGGGAAGCACCTATGAAAAAGACGGGGCCCTCTGGTTCCGGTCCGCGGCCCACGGCGACGAGAAAGACCGGGTTCTCCGGAAGCGGGGAGGGGAGCTGACCTACCTCAGTTCCGACATCGCCTATCATCGGTCCAAGTATGGCCGGGGGTATGACCTGATGATTGATTTCTGGGGGCCCGATCACCACGGCTATATCGCCCGCCTGAAAGGGGCCCTGGAGGCGCTCGGATTGGACCCCGGGCGGCTGGAGGTCGTCATTGTCCAGCTGAGCACGCTCTGGGAGGGGAAGAAGAAACTCTCGATGTCAACCCGGCTGGGGGAGTTCGTCTCTCTCCGGCAGGTCCTGGACAAGGTGGGGAAAGACGCCGCCCGGTACTTTTTCGTCCGGCGGCGCAAGGAGAGCCACCTTGATTTCGATCTTGATCTCGCCCAGAGGAAGTCAAACGATAACCCGGTGTATTACGTCCAGTACGCTCATGCCCGCATCAACAGCATCTTCAAGCGGTTCCGGGAGAAGACCGGCCGAGTCCTGCCGGATTTCCCCAAGATCGATCTCCGTCCTCTGGAGACGCCGGAAGAAATGGAGATTATCAAGAAACTGATTTTCTTCCCCGACACGGTGGAATCCGCCGCCCTCACCCGGCAGTGTCACATTATACCCAGCTACCTGGAGGAACTGGCCTCCCTCTTCCACAGCTATTACAATGTCTCCCGGGTGATCACCGATGACGCCGGGACGACCGCCGCCCGCCTGGCCCTGGGCCGGGCGGTCCAGTCGGTCCTGGCGGAGGGATTGGCCGTCCTGGGCGTCGCGGCGCCGGAGTCGATGTAGACCCCGGGTGTAGAGGGGTCAAATCTTTCCTCTTGACAGAAAGCTTACGGATGTTATCTTTGGGGCATGGCCAGGTCTCTGAGAATCCAATATCCCGGAGCGTACTATCACGTTACCTGCCGGGGAAATGGGCGGAGAAAAATATTTTTAGATCTCCGGGATCAAAAAATATTCCTGGAGAAGTTATCTCTCAACGAAGAACAAAACGGAGTTTATTGAATATCGAATAATTCTAAATTACATGGGGGGAGATAATCGCCAGGGAAGGGATGCATATCGCAGGTTTGTTACCCGGAAAATCGGCAGGGAGGAGGAGATTACGCAGCCGGAGATCGGAAGATTGGTGGGAGGAATAGATTATAGCGCGGTTAGCCCGGCCCGGAAGAGATTCCAGAAGCGGATGAGGGAGAATCCGGAAGCGAGAAGAAAATTCGAAAAACTGAATGATCAGTTGATCCAATTGTCAAGAGGAAAGATTTGACCCCAATTCTTCCCACCAATTCTTCCCAATTCTTCCAATTCTTTGACTGCGGCTAAAGTTTTTATCTGACCGTTACCCAGACCGGGCTCGACCAGGCCATCTGGCCGTCTTTCTGGACGATTTTCGCGTAGTACCAGGAGATCCCCGCCGGCGGAGCTTTGTCCTCGAGCAGGCATTGCGCGAAGACACCGTCTCCTTTCTCCGAAAAAACAACATCGCCGTTCCTGATTACCTCCACCCGGTCGATCTCGCCGCATCCCACCGCCCGGACGGCGACCGGGATCGGTCCCTTCCGTGCCGGCCAGGCGACTTCGGATCCCATGGGAGAGTCGGCGGCCCGGAAGTTGAGGATGATCTTCGCCCCGGTGGTTCCGTAGACCTGCCGCTTTTGGAAAGCCTCCCAGACCGCTTCCCGGGTCAGTCCGGTGCTGTACACACCCAGAAGACCGGTGACCATCGCTCCGATGCTGCCGTTGCCGGTATGACCGTCATGATTGTCGCCGCCGCCGCAGATGCCCAACCGGTAGCCGCGGGCTAAAGCGTCCCGGACGAAGGTGCCCCGGACCGGGTGGTAGATGCAGGACTCGCAGCCATAATATTCGCAGACGCCGTGGATGGAGCTGACCTCGACCAGCCGTTCCCGCGGCCCCGGCGGTATGTTCCAGTCGGTCGCCACCGGTCCGCCGCCGACGTGATGGGCCACGGTCATGGCCGGATAGGGCTCGATCAGCTTCCAGAGTTCCTGCGGGGTGTCGCTTTCCGGGTCGATCGAGCGGAAGACCGGCCCCTCGCCGTCGCGGTAATAGACGTTCCGATGGCCGTAGCGCCAGTTGGTCCACTCGAAGCCGAGAAAGGTGACGAACTCCCTCGGCCGGTAGGCTTCGTTGGCCGCCCGTTTGATCCGGTCCCAGGCCGCTCCCTTAATCCGGATCGTCCCGTAGTCGGAATGGTCGGTGAGAGCGGCGATGTCCAGGTTCGAAACATCGCGGGCATAGCGGTAAAAATCCTCCGGGGTGCCGGTCCCGTCCGAGAGGCGGGAGTGGCCGTGAATGTCCCCGAAGTAGAGGTGGAGTGACGGTTCCCCCTCCCGGCAGAGGAGAACGTTGCTCTTCCCGGTCAGTCCTTCCGGGCCATCTATAGTGAAGAAGTATATTCCTTCGTCTTTCGGCGTGTAGGAAAAAGAGATGGTTTTTTCTCCCCCGGCGGCGTTCACCGTTTCTCCCGGCAACGGTGCCGTTGCACCCTCACGGCTGACGGAGAGGGTGTAGATTCCGGGGGAAGAGCCCCCCCAGTTGCCCTGCTCATCGAGGGGCGCGGCGCTGATCAGCGCCTGCTCTCCCGGCTGGAGGAGGGAGGGGGCCGACACCCGGAGCCGGACCGGAGTGAGGGCAACGGTCCGAACCAGGGGTGGCCGGGCGATCGGCGCCGCATGGCCGTCGCCGTCGGCGTCGGTGAAGATCTGAAACATCTCCTCCGCCTCGGCGAAGCGGTCGACGGCGGCATTCCGGTAGGTGAAGGTGATCTTGGCTCCGGCCGGGATCGTTTCCCCGGGGGAGAAGACGACGACCCGGTTCAGGGGGAGCACCTCCACCGAAAGAGGGGGATCGGCAACGGAAGGCCGGACCTCGACCGATCCCGGGCTGCCCGGAGAACCCCTGTGAGGCGGGGACCACCCCCACCAGGGCGAGATCTGGAGCATGATAAAGCCCCCCGGCTCGATGCCCGCTTCCCCGACGGTGAAGTCGATCGTAAAGTCCTGCCGTTCCCCGGCCGGAAAAGGCCCGAAAGATTCCGGAGTCGCCGAACCCTGTCCGTCGATCGCGGAAGGTTCGGCATCGAGAAAGGGCACGATCTCGGGCACCCAGCCCTTCTCTTCCGGGCCATCCGGATTGAAGACCGGCTCTTCCGGATGGTTTTCTTTACATCCGGTTCCGGCAGAGATGATCAGGAATGATAATATCGCCGCGAGTTGTATGCTCTTGTGGGGCATTATATAGAACTTAGCCGTCGCTCCGCTCGGGCAACTTATTAGTTAATAACATCTATTTTTTCTCCGTGGTCTCCGTGATCTCCGTGGTAAAATTCAAGCCATCTTCGAGAATAAGCCGCTTAAAATACCTTTTCGAGTAAGGTATAGCTCAGTAACTGTGGGAAAGCTTGTTAAGCCCGATTCCCTGCTTCCCTGGATCGAGGTTGGAAACCTCTCCCACAATTGGCTGCTCTTTGATCGGGGCAAGATACCCTTTATACAAATGGTTATTGGAACTCCGATACAGAAACGAAGTTCACTAGTATTTTTCCCGCCTCGAATCTTTGATCGGGGCGGGAAAAATAATATAACATAGCTTCCACTTTATTTGACACCCTGATATAATAAGGACATGAAAAATGGACACCCTCCTGGGTTTTTAAAATCCTGCTTCTGGGATATTAAATTCGAGGAATTACATTATCAAGAGCGGCCCCGGTTTGTCATTGAACGGATCCTTGAATATGGCGGCCGGGAAGCGATTAAATGGATGATTGCCGTTTATTCCCGTGCTCAGATCATCGATACGCTTTTACGGAGCAGGAACGTATCCCCCAAAACAGCCAATTTCTGGTCATTATTTTTCCATATCGACAAGGAGCGGATCCGGTGTTTGAAAAAGTCCTTCCGGGAAACACGAAAGAAATTCTGGCCTTATTAGGGAAGAGCGAGGTTATCCAGCGATCTTATCTTGGTGGTGGGACCGCCCTGGCTCTTCAACTGGGACATCGCGTCTCCTATGATCTGGATTTTTTCACCCCGGATGAATTTGACGAACAGCTGCTCGTGCCCCGCCTGGCGGAGATCTCCGATTTCCAGCTTGAAAAGATAGCCTGGCGGACGATCCTGGGTAAATATGGAGATGTGCTTTTTAGTATTTTTTATTATAATTATCCTCTGCTGTTCCCCCCCATGCTTTTTAATGGTATTACTGTTATCGAAACCCGGGATATTGCGGCAATGAAGATAGCCGCCATCTCCGCCCGGGGGGTGAAAAGGGATTTTGTCGATCTTTATTTTATCTGCCGGGACATTATTTCACTTTATGATGCCATTAAATTATACGATGATAAATACGGTAACCTGAGCGCGAATGTTATCCATATTATCAAAAGCCTCGGCTATTTCGAGGACGCGGATGCAGATGAGATGCCCCATCTCTTGAAAGACGTGAACTGGGATGAGGTAAAAAATTTCTTTCGGCACGAAGTCACACACATTTCGAAGCTGTTACTGTTATGAAAAAGGCTTTATTAATCTTTCTATCCACCATCTGGATGGTCCTGATCCCCTTATCGGTTCAATCCGATACGACGGCCTCGGTTTATATCATCCCGGTACAAGGGGAAATCGAGAAGGGGCTGGTCTGGGTGATCCGACGCGGCATCGAGGAAGCGGAAGCGGCGGGCGCCTCCGCCATTGTCCTCGACATGAACACCAACGGCGGCGCGGCGGATGCCACCGAGGAGATCATGGAACTTCTCACCCGGACCGATATCCCCACCTATACTTTTGTCGATATCAAGGCCTTCTCGGCCGGGTCCTACATCGCGGTCGCCACCGATCATATCTACATGGCGCCGGGATCAATGATCGGGGCGGCCACCCCGATCGCCGCTTCGCCCCTGACCGGCGCCGCCCAGCTCGACGACGCCCATGCCGAGAAGATCACCTCCGCCTTCCGGGCGATGATCGCCTCCACCGCGGAACAGAACGGCCATCCCGTCGAGGTGGTGGAAGCCATGGTGGACCGGGACGTGGAGATTCCGGATTTGATCGAGAAGGGGAAACTTCTCACCCTGACCAATAACAACGCGCTGGACGTGGGCCTCTCGGAAGGGACGGTCGATGACCTCGATGAACTTATCGGGGTGATCGGGTTCGAGGAGGCCCCGCGGGAAACGATTGTGATTACCCCGTCGGAAAAGCTGGCCCGGTTTCTCACCGGGTCCATGGTTACCGTCCTGCTTCTTCTGGGCGGCCTGGCCGGGCTCTATTTCGAAATCAAGACCCCGGGGTTCGGGCTGCCCGGAATCCTGGGGATCATCTGCCTGGCGCTCTTCTTCTTCGGCCATAACGTCGCCGGCCTGGCGGGTTATGAAGAGATCATTCTCTTCGCGGTCGGCCTGAGCCTGCTCTTTATCGAGCTTTTCATCACCCCCGGCTTCGGCCTTCTGGGTATCGCCGGGATTCTCTGCCTGATCGTCTCCTTCATCGCCGCCATGGGGAAGGGACCGATCTTTCATACCCCCACCATCCTCCATCCGAACTACTTTCCGGGCCTCTCCCAATTCGGGATCGCCCTGGCGGGGTTCCTGCTGATTAGCATGCTCACCTACCGGATTGTTTTCGGCCCGTCGTCGCCCCTCTACGGGAAGTTCGTCCTGACGGCGGAGGAGAGACGGGAGGAAGGATTTGAGAGCGCCGAGGCCGGTCTCAGCCGCCTGATCGGCTCCCGGGGCCCGGCGCTGACCACCCTGCGCCCGGCCGGAAAAGCGAAGTTCGAGGGGGAGTCCGTCAACGTGGTGTCGCGGGGCGAGTTCATCGACCGGGGAGACACCGTCGAGGTGATCGAGGTGGACAGCAACCGGGTGGTGGTGAAAAAAGTGTAAGACAGCAATCAGTAAACAGTGATCAGTAACCAACAGCCGGTATCGCAGAGCAGGGTAAAGGAACGACCCCTATTTTCGGGAGCTAATTGATTACTTCGGAATTTTAATAATCTTATTTTTTCTGTGAAAAAATAAGAATTGTATATCTAAAGCCGATAGATAAGTTATACTTCATGGTGTAAATGTTGGCTGAGATTATAAGGCTTTTTTTTCAGTGTTGCCTCGGTTAATTGATTTCAGTTTAACCAACAGACCCCCGACTGATTCAGTCGGGGGTCCAGTATAAATTTGCGAGCGCATCGAGCTAATTTATGATCTGGATCATATTTTTGTTCGTCGTCGGGCTGTTGATGGTCTGTCTGGAAGTTTTTATCCCCGGAGGGATCGTCGGAACCCTGGGGGCGGTTGCCATGATCGGATCCGTCATCCTGGGTTTTACCGATCGGGGAACCGCCTTCGGGTTCTACTGGATGGGAGGTGTTCTCATCCTGACCCTGTTCGGGCTGTATCTCTCAATCAGGTTTCTGCCGCGTTCCCCCGCCGGCCGTCGCCTCTTCCTCCACTCGTCCGAGGCCGGATATGCCGTTGCGGGTGAAGAGGGTGAAGGTTTAATCGGGAAAACCGGCCTCGCCTTCACCGATCTTCGCCCGGCCGGACTAATCGACGTGGAGGAAAGAAGGATCGATGTCGTGACCGGCGGTGAATACATTGTCAAGGGGAGAACGGTAACGGTGATCGGGGTGGAAGGAAACCGGGTGATCGTTGCCGAACGAGACACGAAGGATGAAGGACGAGGGACGATGGACGAAAAAAGCTGAACGCTCAACATGCAACGTCCAACTTTGAACTCTGAACGTTCACCGGGATCCGGCCTGCTGTTTTAGCAGAACCGGTATATCCGGCCCTTAAAAATGTTGATCTCGTTCTGTTGTGCAGTATAATGAATTCGAAAATGCATTATCACGTTACTACCGGGACTATCGTTGTCATTGTTCAAAATTATAATTTTTTCGTAGAAAAAATTATATAAGGAGGTAATGTCATGGGACAGAGCATCGCGCCGTTGATCATCACGGTTATCATCATCATCGCCCTGATCTTTCTGGGGATCTTTTTCTATTTCCTTAAAGTGTGGGTCCGGGCGCTGGCGTCGGGAGCGCGTGTCACCATCGCCAACCTGGTGGGGATGAAGTTGCGGGGGATCAAGCCGGTCATCATCGTTGACGCCAAGATCATGGCCACCAAGGCCGGCCTGGTCGTCGCCACCAACGATCTGGAGGCCCACTACCTGGCGGGGGGAAGCGTCGGAAAGGTGACGCGGGCCCTGATCGCGGCCGACAAGGCCACCATCCCGCTTACCTTCAAGAAGGCCTGCGCCATCGACCTGGCCGGCCGCGACATCGAGGACGCGGTCCGGACCAGCGTCAATCCCCGGGTGATCGATTGCCCCGATCCCACCAAGGGGAAAAACACCGTGGACGCGGTGGCGATGGACGGGATCCAGCTGAACGCGAAAGCCCGGGTTACCATCCGGGCCAACATCGACCGCCTGGTCGGGGGGGCGACCGACGAGACGATCATCGCCCGGGTGGGGGAGGGGATCGTCACTGCGATCGGCTCCGCCGAGACCTACAAGCGGGTGCTGGAAAACCCGGACAGCATTTCCAAGCGGGTGCTGGCCAAGGGCCTGGACGCCGGAACCGCCTTCGAGATCCTCTCGATCGATATCGCCGATGTCGACGTGGGAAAGAATGTGGGTGCCGAGCTTCAGCAGCGGCAGGCCCAGGCCGACCTGGAGATTGCCAAGGCCAAGGCCGAAGAGCGGCGGGCGATGGCGGTCGCGTACGAGCAGGAGATGAAGGCGCGGGTCCAAGAGATGCGGGCCAAAGTGGTGGAGGCGGAAGCCGAGGTTCCCCGGGCGATGGCCCAGGCCTTCCGGGAAGGAAATCTGGGGATTCTGGATTACTACCGCTTCAACAACATCAAGGCCGACACCAGGATGAGGGACTCGATCTCCGGAATGGGTTCGGGGGACAAAAAACCGACGGGGTAAAAAGAGAAGTGGGCTAAAGTGAACTAAAGTGCCTAAAGTGCCTAAAGCTGAAAATCTGGCTCACTGCTCATGAATTTTACGTCGGAGGAGCATACGCTTCCACTGGACGACAATCTATTATTTTTACGGAGTAAAAATAATAAATGAAAGGCGGGGACTGGATATGGGTCATGCTCGCCCTCTTCGGGCTTTTTCGGCTGCTTCTTCTGGCCGGGAAAAAGAAGAGAGAGGGTGCGTCTCCACCCCCTCCGGGGCCCCGGCGCTCGCCCCCGGCTCCCCCCCGGTCCGATGGCGATGTCGATCGGCTTAAGCAGTTCATTGATAAGCTGACCGACCAGTTCGGAGTCCCGCCCCGGCCGGTTCCTCCCGCCTCGCAACGCCAGCGCCTGATGAGGACTCCTCCACCGCCGCCCCGCTATGGAGATGAAGGAGAGCGTCCGCCCCGCCACCCCCGATCCCGGAAAGACCGGGGTCCGAAGTCCTCCCATCCGCCGCTACCGGGCGCCGACCGGCTCCCGCCGGTTGAAGCGATGCCGGACCGCCCGGCGCTGCCAGGACTGTTCTCTTATTCATCCGATCCGGTCATCCAGGGTATCATCTTTTTCGAGATTCTCGGGCCGCCCCGCAGCCTGCGGGGAGAGAACCGGCTGCCCTCGGATCCCGGCACCTGATCGCCGGGCCGGGAAAGGAGTCTTCTCCCGCCGCCGGCTGCCCGGTGCGCAGCCTCCCTGTCACCTGGCGGTCCGGACCGTGCTCGAAAAGATATTATGATACTGCGGCGGAGACCCGATATGATACTATTGGGCCCGCGCCGGAAGAGTGAAAACGGCGCGGAAATCAACGCCGGAGACATCGTTGAAGTCGAAAATAGTCATTCTCTATCTGATCATCGACCTGATCCTGATCGCCCTCTGCCTCTACCCCCCCTATGTTTTTAAGTACAATCCGGACGCTCTGGCGCGGATCAGCGCCCGCGGCACCCTGAAGGTGCTCTGGCTGCCCAATCTGGGGCAGCACTCGCTGATCTTCCTTTTCTGGGCGGTGCTGATCGTCATCCTTTTCCGGATGTACAACCTCTACGCCACCGATCGGACCATCTCCTACCTGGACGAAGCGCTTTTAATCGTCCGGGCGCTTTTTCTGGCATTGCTGCCGGCCGCCGCCGCCGTCTTTTTTCTCCAGATCAAGATCTTCTCCCGGATCGTCTTCGTCATCCAGTCCTCTGCTCTCCTGATCTCTCTGACCTTCTGGCGGATGCTCAAGCGGTATCTGGTCCGCCGCCGCGTCGCCCGGGGGTTCAACAACCAGCACGTTTTAATCATCGGGGCCGGGAAGGTGGGGTGGGCGCTGGCCCGGGAGGTGGCCAAGCACCCGTACCTGGGCCTCAAAGTGGTCGGCTTCCTGGACGACCGCCTGTCCGGTACGATTGGCGGTTACCCGGTGCTGGGCGGTTCCGACGACTTTGAAAAAGTGGTTAGCAAGCATTTCGTCGACGAGGTCCTGGTCTCCATTCCGTCCGAGCGGCGGCTGGTCGCGCGTTTGATCCTTTCCGCCCGGGAGCTGGGGAAGAGCATCCGGGTGGTCCCGGATCTTCTGAGCATGGGGATGGAAGGGATCAAGGCCGGCCATCTGGGGCTGATCCCCCTGCTGGAGTACTACAACAAGGGCCTGCACGGCGCCGACCTCTTCCTGAAGAGGTTTTTCGATATCGTGGTCTCCTTCCTGGCCCTGATCGTTTTGCTGCCGGTTTTTGTCGTCATCGCCGTGGCCATCATGCTGGATTCGCCCGGCCCGGTCTTCTACGTTTCGAAACGGAACGGAAAGAAGGGGAAGCTCTTCAACTTCTACAAGTTCAGGACCATGGCCAAGGACGCCGACAAGATGCTGGAGTCGCTCCGTCACCTCGATAAGACCGCCGGCCCGACCTTCAAGATGAAGAACGACCCCCGGGTCAGCCGGGTGGGGCGGTTTCTCCGGCGGTACAGCCTCGACGAGCTGCCCCAGCTCTGGAATGTCCTGAAAGGTGACATGAGCCTGGTCGGGCCCCGTCCCCCCACCCCCAACGAGGTGGAGAAGTACGCCCACTGGCAGCTGAGAAGGCTGGAGATCCGCCCGGGGCTGACCTGCCTCTGGCAGGTCAGGGGACGGAGCAACCTCTCGTTTCGGGAATGGATGAAGCTCGATATCTTCTATATCGAGAACTGGTCCTTCTGGCTGGACATCAAGATCATCCTCCGGACGATCGTGGTCGTGATCCGGGGCGAGGGGGCGTACTGAGAAGCCGGAGTGATGGAGTGGTGGAGTATTGGGGTAATGGATAGGGCCTGGAGCTGGGTTAGTGGCGTGCTTCTTCCCGCCGCTCCATTATTCCAACACTCCATATTAAGTCAACCGACGCTTGCGACCGCGCCGGGTCATCTCGTTTCTCCCATCCTACCGGGGAGATAGCTCTTTCATTGTTACCTCTGAGACGCGGTGATAATGATGAGATATAGATACAAAAAAATCCTCCCGGCGGTGGTGGTTCTTCTTTTTCTCTCTGTCGCCGCCAGCCGGCTTTTTTATACCCCCCCCCTCCTGGGGAGCCGCTGGTACAACCTCCCGGGCCGTGTCTATGATTTCTTTGCCCACGTGTATTATTCCACCCGCTCGGACTGGCTGAAGTCCGGCGGACAGGAGGTCGCCTCCCGCCGGGCGTCAGCCCGAGCGGCCTGGCACCGCCCCTCCTGGTCCCGGGAGCTTTTAGGGATCGGGCCCGAGGATTCTTTGGGATTGGCCCGAGAGTATGCCGCCCTCGGTTTGAATTATGAAGCGGCCCGGCTTTTTCAAAAGGCCCTCCCCGACGTGCTTTCAGATGAGGACAAATCGTTGGAGATAGTATCCTACCTGGCGTTTTTTGATCAATGGTCCGATGTTGCCCGGGTGGCGGAAAAGCTGCTGAACGTGACACCGCGGTTACCCGAAGCGAATTACTGGTATGGGAGAGCGCTTCTGGAAACGGGTCGGCCCGGGGAGGCTCTCGAGTACCTCGAGAAGGCGGTTGGACATGCTCCCTTCCGCATCGACGCGCGCTATCAGGCCGCCCGGTCGGCGGAAAAATTGAATCAAAAAAACAGCGCCCGTTCCCGTTATGAAGAAGTCGTGGCGGAGATGCCGGGGCATCGGGAAGCGTGGAAGGCCCTGGATCGCCTCTATGGCGCCGGGGGAGAGGCAACCCGGCAAAAGTTTGCCCGCCGCCGCTGGACCGGGCTCACCCCGGCCATACCCCTGGAAGTTCATTCCCGAAACCGGTTTATCCTCCGGGGATACAGTTTATCCCCCGGGGACGTTCCAACCGGCGGGAAAATTGCTCTGGCTTTATTCCTGGAAGGGTGGGATTCTGGTTCCGCGCCTGTGCGGCCGGAGGCGGTTCTGATCTCACGTGCCTGCCCGCAAAGGATTTCCCGGAAAGGAGATGCGGTTGCCGTCCCGGCGACCGGTGAAGTGGCCGTCTCTGTGTTTGAGTGGGCGCTTCCTTCTGTTTTATATCCGGGGAGGGTTGATCTGGAAATCTCCTTCACTGACCCGGAGTCAGGGGTACCGCTGCGTTTAAACGGGGCGGAATCCCTGCCGATCGGTTCTTTTCTCTTGACGCCGGCCTGGATGGCCGCCCCCGGCCAGCCTGACCGGATAAATCAGCAGTTCGGGCCGGACGCATGGGCTCTGGGAAAGACGACATTCCTGGGACCCGGATCGGAACTGGATTATGTGCTCGACCGGGAAGAGCGGGCGGCGGCGATAGGACTTATCTCTTACGCTCATACCAGCGGATCGCTTCCGCAGGACAGCGTGCTGGCGCAGATTGTTGTTCAGACTGCGGAAGAGGGGGAAATTGTTTTCCCGGTCCGGGTCGGCAGCGAAACTGCGGAAGTCTGGTGGGAGTATTACCCGGCCGGTTACCGCCGGCACCGGCAGGCTCCCATTTTCAACAGCTGGCCGGTTCATTCCGGTGAGCAGTCATTTCAGGCGCATGAATACTGGGCCGTTTTTCCCTTTTCCGGGCCTGCCACCATCCGGTCGCTGCGGCTGAGGAACATGACCCGGCGGAGCGGAATACATGTTGGCGATATTATCTTGATACCGCCCCGAGCAAAGGATGTCACTGCGGTGGAGCAATGATGCCGCCGCCGGTTTTACCGGCCGGCCGGGATAGAGGGCAGGTCGGGCCGGGGCCGGCTCAATCTCATCACGGCCAAACAATTTCTATCACTATTTCCGGATAATGCTACAGTTAAGATATATAAACAGAAAATATTAGGAGTCACAAGCAGTTTGATCGCGGTTGCTGAAAAATATGATGGAAGCAGCTATAATCACAACTTACCGGTGTAATTGCCGTTGCGTGATGTGCAACATCTGGAAGCATCCGACCAGGGTTGAGGAGGAGTTCAAGCCGGAAATTCTAAAGAAACTGCCGCGGCTCGATTTTGCCAACCTCACCGGAGGCGAGCCATTTCTGAGAAATGACATCGGGGAGATCGTCTCTATCTTGAAGTCCCGTGCCCGGCGGATCGTTATCAGCACCAACGGCTATTTCACGGACAAGATCATCAACCTGGTCCGGTCGGAGGGGGATATCGGGATCCGGATCAGCATCGAGGGCTTGCCCGCCGCCAACGATGAGCTCCGGGGGATCAAAGACGGCTTTGATCACGGTCTGAGAACCCTCCTGGAACTTCAACGGCTGGGGCTGAAAGATATCGGATTCGGGATTACCGTGTCAGACCGCAACGCCTGGGACATGCTGGAGCTCTACCAGCTGGCGAAGGCGATGAAGGTGGAATTCGCCACGGCGGCGGTGCATAATTCATACTATTTTCATAAAGGTGATAACGAGATACGCGAAAAAGGAACCGTCATAGGAAGTTTTGAGGAACTGGTCGAAGAACTGTTACGATCGCGAAGGCTGAAGAACTGGTTCCGGGCGTATTTCAATCACGGCCTGATTAATTACATCAGAGGTAATCCGCGGCTGCTTCCCTGTGGAGCAGGGGAAGAGATGTTTTTCCTCGACCCCTTCGGAGAGATCCGGCCCTGCAACGGGATGGACGAGGCTTCTTTTGAGACCAGCATGGGCAACCTGAATGAGCAGACATTCGAAGAGATATGGAACAGTGAACGTGGACGCTGGGTGAGGGAGAAGGCCGCCACCTGCACCAAGAACTGCTGGATGATCGGGACCGCCTCCCCGGCGATGAAGAAACACTTGGCAAAACCATTGACCTGGGTGTTCAAAAATAAATGTAGATTGATATTATCCGGCAGACGTATTTGATTTTAAGGCAATGACCCGTCATAAGATAAAAATTTTCGTTCTCGGCACCCGGGGCTTCCCTGATGTGCCGGGCGGGGTGGAGAAACACTGCGAACAACTCTATCCCCGCCTCATTGAACTGGGCTGTGATGTCACCGTCATCACCCGTTCTTCCTATATCCCCCCCGAACGACGGGTAAAGCAATGGAAGGGGGTCAAATTCATCTATCTCTGGTCGCTTAAAAATAAATACCTGGAAGCGATCGTTCACACATTCCTGGGCATCTTTATCGCCCGTTTTCATTCCCCCGACATCCTGCACTTTCACGCGATCGGGCCGTCCATCCTCGCGCCCCTGGCAAAGGCATTGGGATTGAAGGTGGTGGTTACAGACCACGGCCCCGATTATCTCCGTCAGAAATGGGGTAAACTCTCCCGGAGGATACTGATCCTGTCCGAGCGAATGGCGGTCGAATTCGCTGATGAGATGATCGTGATCTCCTCGGGAATCAGGGAACTGATCGAGAGGAAGTATGGTCGGAAGGACATCCGGCTGATCCCGAACGGCGTCACTTTGCCCGAGCGCATCGCGCCCGGCGAAATGCTGGAAAGATTCGGGCTAAAACCGGGCCGGTATGCCATGGCCGCCTGCCGGTTTGTCCCCGAGAAAGGACTGCTTGACCTGATCGCTGCCTATAAGAAGCTCCCGGACCCCGGCTTCCAGCTGGTGCTGGCCGGCGGGGCGGACCACGAGAATGACTGCAGCCGGGCCGTGAAAGCCGCCGCCCGCCGGGATGAAAGAATCGTACTTCCCGGCTTCATCTCCGGACACCCTTTGCAGGAACTCTTTTCCAACGCCGGTCTTTTTGTTCTTCCCTCCTATTACGAAGGGTTGCCGATAGCCCTCCTGGAGGCGATCAGCTATGGGTTGCCCGTTCTGGTCAGCGATATCCAGCCCAACCGGGAAGTGCCTCTGCCGGCCGGGAGGTATTTCCCGGTAGGCGATGTTGGGCGCCTGGCCGAGCAGATGGAGAGGCTTTTCAGACTGGGCATTACGGAAGATGAAAAGAAGAGCCAGAGAGAACTCCTGGAACGGCTTTACAACTGGGACCGGATCTCCGAAGAAACCGGGAACGTGTATAGAAATGTTCTGTTCGGCGAAGGTCCCGATACTCTACTTTTTCATGAATAATCCGGGTTAATCAACAGCTCCCCGACTGAATCAGTCGGGGGGCACACATAAAGTAGCGAGCGAAGCAAGCTAATTTATAAGGAGAGTATAAAATGGCTCAAGAGATTGATTTGAGAGCGTTGATAAAGCTGATCATCAGGCGAAAGAAGATAATTGTCGGCGGTACGCTGGGTTGCGTCATTCTGGCCTTCGCGGTTAGTTTTATAATCCCCGAGGCCTATGAATCGTCATTGATCCTGGAAGTGGGAAGGATTTATCTGTCCTCGCAAGCCTGGAAGCAGGAGCTGCAATTCATCGAGGAGCCGGAAGCGACGGCTGAAGTGATGGAAAGCTTCGGAATTCTGGACGAGGTCCGTCGAAAGCTGCGATTGGATGTGACATTAAAATCGCTGGGAAAACAGCTGGAGGTCAACACTTTTGTCAAGGACAAGGAGTACCTGCCCGTCCTGGAGATCATCTCCGAAGGCGAATCGCCGCAGCAGGCGGTCGATATTCTCAACACGCTGGCCGCGATGGTCATAGCCAGGCACACCGATAAATACCAGGTGTACCGGAAAGGCCTGGAGGAGAGAATAAAGTACAATCAAGAGAAGATAGCGGCGTTTAAGAAAATAATCTCCGCTCAGGAAAAATACCGCGATCTCTCCCAGCAATATATAGATCAAGGCCAGATCAGTGCCGATGAATTCGTAAAAGAACTGGGTAAGCTGGATTCTTCCTCCCCGTCCGCCGTGGATATGCTCTATCTCCAGGGTTCCGTTTTAACGGAAAAGCAGCAAGTCAGGGACCTGACCCGGTTCAAGGCGGAGATGGATATGCGGATCGGCCAGAACCAGAAGGAGATGGCGGATGCCGAGATCGACATTGTCGAACTGCAGAGCCGGTTGGAACTCTCGTCGCCCACCCGGATAATCTCCCCGGCGGTGCCGATAGACAAACCAGTGAAACCAAACCGGCCTCTCATCGTCCTGCTCGCCGCCGTCATCGGATTCGCTTTGATGATCCTGATAGTTGCCGGCCGGCAATACCTGCAAGAGTGAAATTCCCCGGCGGTAAATTATTGTCCGGAGTCCGCGGCCGCCCTCTGGTCTGGGATACGATTACCACCACCTGGTGGGGATTAATCGGCCGGGCGGCAGGCTTCATGATCCCGTTCTTTATCGCCGCCTGGTTCGGGATCAGCGATGATACCGACGCTTTCTTCTTCTCCTACGGGGTGATCCTGTTTCTGGCCAATATCTTTGCCCCGGTTGTGGAGTACGTCATCGTGCCGTATATCGCTGAGGCGCGCCGGGCGGGGCGGGATATCGGCAGTTTGATCGGTGGTGTCCTGGGCATCAGCGGATTGGGGATAGCGATTCTGGAAGGGGCGCTGCTTTCTGTCATCAAGCCCGTTCTGGGGCTGGTAACCAGGTTTGATCAGCCGACCCTGCAGCTGGCGTATCAGCTGCTCCTGGAAACGGCACCCCTGATTATCCTCCTGGTCTGGACCGGGATCCTGAGCGGCACTCTGAACGCGTACCGTAAATTTGCCTTTCCCGCTGTTTCACCGGCTTTCCGGGCGATAGTGAATTTAGGGATCATTTTTGCCTTTCGGAATACGCTCGGAGTGCACGCGATTGCTCTGGGATACGTGGTGGGAGAGGCCGGCCGGATGATTATCCTGCTGGGGGTTATTAAAAAACTGAAGTTGATCCGGCTCCGGTTCAGCTTCATCCCGGGTCCCGTTCTCCGGGATTTTTTTCGGAAGGCTTCTTATCAGACGGTTGCGATGATCGCGATCTGGCTCAAACCGATAATAGACCGGGCGATGGCTTCCTGGCTGGGGGAAGGGAATGTCTCGTTACTGTATTACGCCGACCGGCTTTATATTATACCGGTTACCTTCATCTGCTCCGGACTGATGGCCACCACCCTTTCACACTGGAGCACCCGGTTCTATGAGTCACCCCGGAGAACCCTGAAGGAGGATGTAAACCGGGGGATCAGGATCGTGGGTGTCCTGACCGTTGTGATCACGGTTTTTTTACTACTTTTTTATCGTCCGATCGCCCGGATTGCCTTTGAAAGAGGCGCTTTTGATCCCGCCCAGGTTCCCGAAGTTCAGCGGATCTGGTTTTTCTATCTGCTGGGCCTGATTCCGTACATAATCGCCCGGATCTACTTCCAGGCCCATCTGGTTTTAATGAACACCCGGTTTCTCATGATGTATTCGTTTTGTTTAAACGGGGCGGGCATAGGGTTGAATTATCTATTAATGAAGCGGTTCGGTGTCGCCGGAATAGCCCTGGCGACGACGGTAAGTTACCTGTTCGCCGCCATCGGGCTGGGCTTTTATTTCTACCGAAAGCTGACATTTTCCCCTGATCAATAAATGATTACACCACTATCCACGCCATCTCTGGCATTGTTTATAATTAACCCGATTTATGACTGCCTGCCGACAGGCAGTCATAAATCGGGTTAATGGAGAGCGAGAGTCTATGGCCGACGTTGTTTTAGTGAAATTGGAGCCGGGCCGTGAAATGCAGGGGTTGCCCCCCCCGTTTGGAATCCTGTATGTAGCCGACTCCCTGGAGAAAGCGGGGGTCACGGTGAAACTAGTCCACTCCCCCGGGACCAGAACGGCTATTGCCAGGCTGATCGAGGAAGTAACGCGGGAAAAACCGCTCTGGGTGGGGTTTTCAAATTTCACCACCTCCCCGCTCGGCCTGACCAAGAAGGCTTCGATTGAGATTAAAAAGAAGTTGGATATTCCGATCGTTTGGGGAGGGATTCATTCCACCATTTTCCCCCGGCAGACCCTGCAGCACGATTTTGTGGACATAGTAAGCCTGGGAGAGGGCGAGGAGTCGGCAGTGGAATTAACCGAGCTTCTCGCCCGGTCCGGACCGTCTTCCCGGGACTTGGCCAAGATTCGGGGGATAGGTTTCAAGGATAAGGGTGAGGCGATCATCAACGACCTCCGGCCCTTTATTAAGGACCTGGATAAATATTCGCCCGCCTGGCGCCTTCTGAACATTGAGAATTATATTTTCGGCCGGCAGCATTTTTATACTCAGATCGGTTCTAGAATTAAGGGCGATAAAATAGCCGCCCTGATTACCAGCCGCGGCTGTCCTTTCCGTTGCGGGTACTGTTACAACCTGGCGGTCAACCGGAGAACCTTCCGGGCCCAATCCGTGGATAAAGTGGTGAAGGAGGTGGAATATCTGAAGTCGTTCGGGGTTTCCGCGCTGATTTTTGAAGATGACAACTTCTTTGCCGACCGGAACCGGGGATTGGCAATAATCCGGAAGATCGGCCTCCCTTGGTCATGTTCCATCCGGGCGGATTATATCGCCGATGGAGGGGATGATTTTTTAAGTGAACTGAGGGCGCATCACTGTTTCGAACTACGGATCGGAGTCGAGTCCGGTTCCCAGAGAGTTCTGGATTTGATGACTAAGGATATCACCGTTGAACAGATCAAAAAGGCGGTCTCGCTTTGCTCGAAGTATAAAATAAGGGCGCTGTTGAATTTTATGGCGGGGATTCCGGGCGAGACCTGGTTGGATGTCTGCCAGACCCTGGACTTTATCGATGAACTGGAAAGGGCCGGCGAATACGTGACGGTGTCTTCCGTAGGGATCTTTGCCCCCTGGCCGGGCACTTCTCTCAGCAAGATGGCCGTCCAGAAAGGATTCCATCCCCCGAAGACCCTGGAAGGCTGGTCCCGTTACTGGGCCCAGCGGGCGAAGCTTCCACCCTATGCGGACCGGAGAATCAAGTTTATCGGATTCTACCGGTGTTTGATCAGGAAAGATTTTACGGGCTTGTCTTTCCCCTTCCTGGCCGGATTGCTTCGGCGGATAGCTCTTATACGATGGAAGCGGAGATACTTCCGCTGGCCGATCGATTATTATATTCCCGCTTTTTTTCTCAGATTCTTAAGAAAAATAGGGCTCTCGAAAATCTCCCGGGCGTTATATGAATAAGACGATATCTTGCAAAGGCTTATGTGCTCACCTGAAAGCAGGCACGTATTGCGGTATCGGCGTCGGTTTCATATTCGCCTTTCTGGAATCCGTTTATTTACTTTTTTCAGTCGGTAACTTTCTGGTGGATATGCTTTTTTTCGGCCAGGCCGTTTTAATTTACGGTATTGCGGGAGGGCTCGGGGGATTTATGGCTTCCGCGTTATTATATGGCTTAATCTTCAGAAAAACCATCTTGACAGGAAATAGAATAGTCGCCGTTTACACCTCGTTTTTTATAGGGACGGGAATTTTTGCCGAACTGTTTTTTTATCTGATGGATATTTACCCCTTCGGGGGGCCGAACAAGTGGTCGTTGCGGACGCTGTCTCTGGTCGCCGCCGCCGGTCTCCTTTCTGCGGTCGTGGCCAGGGTTGTTTACCGGGCGCTGGGAAAGATTCTGCGCCGGACTGACTGGCGTATTTTCAGGAAGTGGCCGGGACTTTCCGGAGTCGTAACCCTGCTGGCGGTTTTCCTCCTCGGTTTCTCGATTTTCGGGGTCTTGAGAATGTTGGAGGATAAGGAAGAGAGGAAGATAATCGCTGCCAAAAAGGCCGTGCTAAGCGGTCCATTCCCCAATGTAATTATCATTTTGGTGGACGCTTTGCGGCCCGACCACCTATCCTGCAACGGTTATTTTCTCCCGACTTCTCCCAACATAGACGCCATGGCTGCCGGGGGAGTCTTGTTTAAATCGGCGCTGGCCGCCTCCTCCTGGTCGCTCCCCACCC
Source organism: PVC group bacterium (assembly GCA_043804695.1). Classification (GTDB taxonomy): domain Bacteria; phylum Auribacterota; class Erginobacteria; order Erginobacterales; family Erginobacteraceae; genus CAWGIE01. Next base: position 24,209 of record JAZDIV010000106.1, read on the forward strand.
ATGCGTCGTTGTTTACCGGACTATATCCATCGAGCCACGGCGCCTATTCTTTCTTTTCAGTTCTGGGAGACGAAATACCCACTCTAGCCGGGATTCTATCGGAAAATGGCTACTATGCCTTGAGCCTTTATGACAATCCTCTTTTGAAAATAGCGGGATTAAATAAGGGTTTTGATCTGGCAGCGGGAGTAGTGATTGATCGCAGGGTTTCTTTCACCTTGATGAGGATTTATCAGAAATTCGTAAAAAAGGATTCACCGGCGAACCAGATATTGGAATTAGCCGGGAAATGGGTTGAACACTCTGCCCGGCTTGAGGTGCCCTGTTTTATTTTTATGAATTTGTTCGATGTCCACGCTCCCTATACTCCCAAGGAGCCGTATTTCTCGGAGTTCACTAAGTCGGTGAACATTGATCAGGTGAACATGCCTCTGATCCGGAAGTTGAACAGTGTCTCAGTGAAAATCAAGGACAAGCTGGATGTGCTGTCTGAATTGACCGAAACGGATCGGTCTTATTTGCTGCGGTTGTATGACAGCAATATCAGCTATGAAGATAAGCTGATGGGGAATTTATTGAGGTTGTTAAAAAACACAGGTCGATATGATAATACGCTTGTGATTGTGACCGCCGATCATGGGGAATATCTGGGAGAGCATCATTGTCTGGGGCACTTCGTCAAGAAAATGTACAATCCCGGCCTAAAAATTCCCCTGATCATCAATTTCCCCGAAAAGGTGAAACCCGGAATCAGGGAGGGCTATGTCTCCCAGGTAGATATTTTCCCGACCGTACTGTCTCTCATCGGTCTTAAGAATCGTATTCCCCCCGAAGTTCAGGGGGTTGATCTTTTTTCTGAAAAGGAATCAAGAGATGTCATCGCGGAATTCTGGGACGATAACGGCAATGAATTTACCCGGGCTATTATATCCGATAATATGAAGCTTATCGTTGACGAGCATGAACATAATCAGTTGTATGACTTAGAACGTGATCCGGGCGAAGAAAACAATCTTGTCTCCGTTTTCCCCGGAAAAGCGGAACAATTGCGTGAGAACCTGAAGGCCCGGCTCGGCTCTTTTATCAAGCATGAAAGCAAGATCAGTGAGAGGAACAGGACAGAACGCAACAAATTACTGGAAAGCCTGAGTTATATAAATTGATTCTTATTATTAATCCGACCGTTGTAGTATTTACAACAAGGATTGCAGTCATTGCGAGCGCAGCGAAGCAATCTCTTGCTGTGCATAGAGTTGAGATTGCTTCGTCGCTTCGCTCCTCGCAATGACATGTCCATACAATTATGGACTGACTAATAACTCGAAGGAAAAATAAGATTATTGAAATTCCGAAACAATAAATTAATCGTTTTAATAATACTTCTGGCGCTCGTATTAAGGCTGATTTACTGCCTGGTGATTTTCCCTCCTTTGCTCCAAAAGAAAGGGGAAGAACTGGGATGGGTGATCGACGGGAAGCTGGCGGTAGACCCGTATCCGGCCATCGCCCTAAACCTCCTGGCGGGGAAGGGATATATTGACGATAGCTCCCGGGTTAATCTGGAAAGACTGCCGCTATATACTTATTTCCTGGTCTTGATTTACAAATTCTGGGGGTCTGAGCTCTGGAAGCTCCAGGTGGTTCAATCCACAATGGATACCATTTCCTGTCTCCTGCTCTATTTTATTTCGTTGAGAACTTTTCAGGATCGGGCCTCTGCCTTGTTGGCCGCTTTTTTGTATGCCGTCTATTTCAAGGTAATAGCTCTCGTGGCCCGGCCGTTCAGCGAGCCTTTATACATAGTGCTGTTGTTAATATTTCTATATTTATTCATCCGGTCATTTGACAGAACTGCCTTCGCCCTGGGAGCAGGTGTGATGCTGGGGATGATGACACTGACCAAACCGATAACCCTGATGTTTCCGCTGGTGACCGGAGCGCTCTATATTTTCCGATTGAAGAGACTGTTTGTTTCCCGATTGCTCCTGTTCACGGCTGGATTTGTTTTTCTGGTTATGCCTCTGGTCATCAGAAACTATTGCTTGACGGGAAGGGTTTTTCTGGCCACCGGCGGGAAAAAAATGCTGTATATGGGGACCGTCTTGAATTGCCGCCAAAATTTCCGCGGCGAGGAAGGGAGGCTGGTAAAAGAGATAAACCGCGATTATGCGTTTCCCTATAATATCGGGGATGACGATTTATTGGGAAGACTGGCGGTAGAAAAGATCGTCTCCGATCCCGGAGCGTATCTCCAGCGGATGGCCTGCCGGCTATATTTATTCTGGGCTTACCCTGATTACTCAACCAAGAGGATGGCCGCTAAGACGGTTCTGATCCTGCTTTTCAACGTCGCCCTGATTTTATTAACCGCCGGCGGCCTCCGAATTGCCGGGAAACGGAGAATAGTGTACAGCCCCTTTCTGGCGATTATCATTTATTATTACGGCATGTATGTCCTCTCTTATGCCAACTCAAGATATTCCTTGCCGCTTTATCCCATCTTGTTCATGTTTTCTTCTTATGGGTTCTTGGCCGTGTTCAGAAAGAAAATGGCCGCTCATTATAAACGTAATAAGGAATTCCTTCACCGGCAGAAGCATCGAGGGCACTGGAATTATTAAGGGCATCGGGTGGCGGCCGAAGCCCTGAGTGCAAAGATCGGCGAGATCATCAAACAGGCATCAGGAATATAAGTTTCCAATGACAATATCGGGCTATCGAAGGTTAAAAAAGATCAGGGCTGGCAGGACTGTTTCCTCTCCTCACATGGTAGGGTGGAATTTTTTCAAGCATAATCTTGTTACAAGATTTGCCAAACCCTTTCTCCCGCGAGCGATGTGTATCTATGTGACCTACCGGTGCAATATGCGCTGCCGGATGTGCGGAATCTGGAAACAGGATGCCCGAAAAGAATCAGAACTTTCCCTCGCGGAGTGGGATCGCGCGCTCTCTGATCCGCTCTTCTCCCACCTGGAGTTCATCAACATCAACGGGGGCGAGCCCAATCTACGGGACGATCTGCCTGATTTGGCACGTCTTTTTATCGGGAAATTCCCTCATCTCCGCGCTGTTTCCCTTAATTCTAACGGACTTCCCGCCGGCCGGGCGGCTGAGAACGCCCGGGTGATTTCAAAGATGTGCCGGGGAAAGGGTCTCCGGTTTTCGATCAGCATCTCACTCCATAAAATCGGCCCGGGCTACGATGAGATTGCCGGGATAAAAGACGCATTTACAAAAGTGGGGGAGACTCTCGAAATTCTGAAAAAGATACAGGACGAGAACAATTTTTATTTAGGGATCAACTGCGTGATCACCAGTCTCAACGTGCCCGGAATAGCAGAAGTGGGGAAATGGGGCGAGGACAAAGGTATCCCCGTTAATTTTACCTTGGGGGAGGTAAGGGATCGGTTTAATAACTCAGGGGTGCGAGATGTAGTCGAGGTGCAGGGCGAGAAAAAAGAAGCGGTCATTAATTTTTTTAAAGAATTAGCCCGGAACAAGTCACTTTGTAATCACCACGCTCTCCGATATCAGGAACTGGCGGAGATGCTGGAGCGGGGGAAAGAGCGCCGGCTCGCCTGTCACTACGCGATGGGCGGGGTGATCGCGGGATGGGACGGCTCGTTATTTTATTGCAAGGACAGCAAAACGATCGGGAACTGCCGGAAAAATTCGGCGTTTTCGATTTATTCTGACCGGCTGAATCAGGACTATCGGAACCAGCGGATCCTTCAGGAAAAATGCCGCCATTGCCCTCCCAATACCTTCAACCGACTCGAGCTGGAGAAAGACATCGCCCGTTACCTCTGGTTTTTGCTCCGGCCATGAAAACAGGATTGTTCAGGATAGGGAACCTGATCGAGGCGGGGCTGGCAGGGAGAAAATCGGCGGCGAAACTGAAAAAACTGCAGAGCGAGAAACTCCGGAAGCTTCTCAGCCACGCCTGCCGTTTCGTCCCTCTCTACCGCCGCCGATTCAATGAGCTGGGCCTGAGACCGGATGAGTTCCGGGACCCGGCCGATCTGGTCAAACTTCCCACCCTGTCCAAAGAGGAACTTCGGGATACTCCTCTGATTGAAACCATGGCGGAGAATGTGTCCCGGGCCGACTGCGTGGAGGTAACGACCAGCGGCTCAACCGGGCGGCCGCTTCGGATGTATTACACCCGGAAAGATTTTTCCCGACTCAACATGAACTGGCTCCGTCCTTTATTTGCCCACGGGGTTAAGCCCTGGTATAAGAAACTGGAGATTTCCGGGCCTCACAATCTTCCGCCCGGGAAGAAATGGTACCAACACCTGGGGCTGATGCGGAGCCGGGGGATTTCTATCTTCCGCCCGCCCGGGGAATGGGTGGATGCCTGGCGGTCGGGCCGGCCGGATTTTTTATACGGATATTCGGGAAGCCTGAAACTACTGGCCCGTTATGTGCTTGAAACCGGTGTCGACGATATCCGCCCCCGCTTTGTCTTCGGAGTATCGGACCTGGTGGATGAGGAGTGCCGGGAGCTGATCCCGGCCGCCTTCTCCCGGCCGATGATTGATCTCTACGGCGCGGCCGAAACCGGGTGCATCGCCTGGGAATGCCCCGGATGCAGGGGTTACCACCTGAACATGGATACGGTGCTGGTGGAATATTTACGGGACGGCCGGCCCGCCCCTCCGGGGACCCCGGGAAGGCTGGTGGTGACCAACCTCCATTCTTTCGCCATGCCCATCATCCGGTACGAACTGGAGGATATCGGCACGGCAAGCGAACTGAATCCGGTTTGCGGGCGGGGGCTGCCTTTGATGAAAATTATCGAAGGAAGATCGGACGCGTTTATTGTCCTGCCTTCGGGGGAAGTGCTATCGCCGATGTTTTTTTTCGGGCTGATGAAGACAATCGCCGGAATAAGACACTGGAAAGTGATGCAAAGCGAGAGCGGCCGATTGGAGATAGCGATTGTTCCCGCCCGGGAGTTTTCTTCCGATACGGTGAAACAGATTAAACAAAGAGTGCAGGATAAGAGCGGAGAAAAAATGGAGATCCGGATCAAAGTGGGACAATGTATCCCCCCCGATTCATCCGGGAAAGTGAGGGCGGTTGTCTCTCAGGTGAAAAAGAAGATGGGAAAGGATCGGCAAGGTGAAAGTATTATTCCTCAATACTCATTCGACGCTTAATTTGGGGGATACCGGGATTGTCCTGGCCCAGATTCAGCTTCTGAAAGAAATATTTCCAGAGATTAAAATTGCTCTTACTTCCCGGACACCGAAGAGAGATCGGGCATTTTATGCCCCGCTGGGGATAAAAGTATATCCTCCTTTTATCCCCGCCCCCGGCGTATTTGTCGGGGTTTGGGAAAAATGTTTAGGCTGCCTGAAAAATCTGGTGGATCTCCGGGGAAAGGCCCGGTTGCTCCGGGAGATAAAAAACAGTGATTTGATAATCAGCAATGGAGGCGGTTATTTTTACTCCTACCGGAAAATCATTCCCGGCCCCACTTTTATTCAGCACGCCTTTCACCTCAAACTTGCCTATTTGTGGAACAAGCCGGTGATAATGTTTCCCCAGTCCTTTGGACCCTTTTCCAATTCGATCGCATCCAGGTTGATGAAGGGAATTCTTGAGGATAGCAATGTGATAAAAATTTTTGTCCGGGAAGAGATTTCATTGCATTTGCTATCCGGCTTTCTGAAACAAACGGCGCGGAAAAAGATCGACCTTTGCCCGGATCTTACCCTTCTGCTTTGGAATAAAGGCCCCCGGGAAACAGACCGGATTATTTCTTCGCGCGCCCGGCCGCGGTTGGCTCTCACCTTGCGGGATTGGAACTTTCCCGGGGTAAAAGGAGAAAAACAAAAGGAGCAAAAGCGCGAGGAGTATTTGGCGGCTTTGTTAGAGACATCGGCATCTTTTCTTGATCAATTCGGAGGTACCGTTATTATTGTGCCCCAGGTAAAGGGCCCCGGGAACCTGGAAAATGACACACTGATTTCAAAAGAATTCTGGGAAAAAAGCAGGCAACTGGAAGGGAGGAAAAATATATTGCTCTTTCCCCCGGAGAGGTTAACCTCACCTTATGATATAATTGATCTTTTCTCCCGGTCGGATCTGGTGGTGGCCACCCGTTTTCACTCCGCTCTCTTTGCCTTGGTGGCTTCGACGCCCTTCATCTCAATCGGTTATCAACACAAGAGTTCGGGGATGCTGAGGGCGCTGGGCCTGGAGGATTTTCTGGTGGATATCGAGGCCGTTTCCTGTGAACAGATTATGTCGCTGATCAGGCCAATCCTTAACCGGCCGGATGACATTCGCTCGCAAATAAATAGCACAGTTAATTCCACCCGCCGCCGGATCACTGTCAAGTTGAGGGAAAGTTTGAAAAATTTTCAGTGAAGAAGCGCAAATGAAAGTGTTATTGGCTAATAAATATTTTTATATCAAAGGCGGCAGCGAGAGGTTTTTTTTCAACGATGCGGAGCTGTTGAAAAGAAAAGGCCACCAGGTTATATATTTTTCAATGTTGCACGAGAAAAATCTGGATTGCCCCGAGAAGGCGGAATTTATTTCCCGGATCGATTATGAAAACCCTAAAGGAATAAAAGAGAAACTATCCCAGAGCTTGAAGTTGCTTTATTCATGCGAGGCGCGAAACAAAATCGATTCCTTGCTGAGGCGGGAGAAGCCCGATCTCGCTCACCTGCACAATATCCATCACCAGATCTCCCCCTCCATAATTCATTCCCTGAAGAAACACCAGGTGCCGGTGGTGATGACGCTTCACGACTATAAGATGGTTTGTCCGGCCTATATGATGGTCAGAAGAGGCCGGGTCTGCGAGGAGTGTGGCGGGGGGAGATATTATCGTTGTTTCTTCAACCGTTGCACCAAGGAGTCTTACGCCAAGAGTCTGTTGAATGTTTTCGAGATGTACCTGCACCACAGGCTACTATCCGTGTATAACTCTGTCGACGTTTTCATAACTCCCAGCCAGTTTTTACTGAACAAGCTGGAAGAGATGGGGTTCAGGGGCTTTCTCGTGAAACTGACATATTCATTCGATTGCCGGGAATGCCGACAGGAGTATGGCTCAGACGGCAGGTCGATTTGTTATGTTGGGAGGCTTTCGGAGGAAAAGGGCATTTACACATTGATCCAGGCGGTGAAAGGACTGGACGTTGATCTGAAAATAATCGGAGAGGGCCCGGAAGAAAGTGTTTTGCGGGCCTGGGCTCGAGAACAGGAAATGACCAATGTTCGGTTTCTGGGCTATCTCTCGGACGCAGCTCTGAGGGATGAAGTAAGGAGCAGTTCCGTGGTGATAGTACCGTCGGAATGGTATGAAAATTGCCCGAATTCCGTCATGGAGGCGTTTGCTCTCGGCAAACCGGTCATTGGCGCGAGAATCGGCGGCATCCCGGAGATAGTTAAAGACGGCGAGACGGGTTTTACCTTCATCCCGGGCGACGCCGCGGACCTGCGATCGAAAATTCGCTTATTGCTCGACCAACCAGGATTGATGGTCAAACTGGGGAAAAATGCCCGGAGGTACGCTGAACAGGCACTTGATCCTGACAAACATTATTTTGAACTTATGAAAATATACAGGATGGCAAAGGAGATGTCCGGTCGGAAGTCCTAAAAAAATCGTAGCCGGCCGAGACTGTTTGTGGTGCGAAAGTGACGCCGCCTTCTGCAGGGGGGATACTTTCTCTTCAAGAAACTGAACCGGTCTGCGGGTCCTCCGGCTTGAAAGGGCCGCTGGTTGTGTTATGAAGATAATCCTTATTGTTATCGACGCCTTACGGGCGGACAGTCTCTCTTGCTATGGCTATCCGCTGGAAACTTCGCCCGGTATCGACAGGATCGTTGGAGAGGGGGTGCTCTTCGAAAACGCATACACGCAGGCGAACTGGACCAACCCCTCGCTGTATTCGTTCTTGACCGGTCTTTACCCTTCAACCCACGGGGTCAGCGGTTTTAATCAGAACCTGGGAGAAAAAGTGACCACGCTCCCCGGCTTCCTGAGCGGGAACGGATACCGTACCTTCCTGTTTAGTAATTATTATGTCCTCCTCGACCGGAAGCGACTCGGGAAGCACTTCCAGGAAGCGCTGTATTTCGACATCGACAGCAACGAGAAAAAGCTATGCCGGACGTTCACTGACAGTGAAGGGTCCGATCTTTTTGCAGTTGTCCACGTGGGGAATTATATTCATGAACCATATTGTGCGTCTTCCCGGGAGGTCAGCAGGTTTTGGAAAGGTGCTTTCCCGAAAAGAAAGATAATCCGTGTTCTGACCGAGGAAGCCGGTTTGGACGACGAGTCGATGCAAAACGTGCTCCGGAGCGTGAATCTCCGCAAGGAGCGATTGGATCGAAAGGAGATAACTTTCCTTAAAGCGTGTTATGACGCGGGGATCAGGCACGTGGACGCCTGGCTGACGGGTTTTTTTAATTTTCTCACCACCACCTGCAGGGATGACATTATCCTTGTAATAACCGCAGATCACGGACAGGGCTTCTTTGAACACGGCTTTTTCGGCCACGGCTTGAACCTCAACGAAGAGATAGCAAAGGTGCCGCTGATATTCTGGATGAGTCGGGAAAAGAGGGGACTCCGGATGAAAAGCACCGTTCAGCTGATAGATGTTTTCCCCACCTTGATAGAGTTGCTGACCTGGCAGGATCCCCCGGCGATTGACGGGGTCTCCTTCGCCGGGTGCCTGCAGGGGGTTGAGGAAGCCTCGCGCTGGGCTGTCTGCGAAGGGTTCCCATTCGCGGCCTGCGTGCACGACTGCAAGAAACTGATTCTCTCTATCTACCGGCTGATAGAGGCGGCAGAGAGGACCGACAGGTTGAAGAAACTTGTTTTGAAACGCCGGTTCCGCAAGCTTTTTCTTCACCTCTATTCAATCTTTCATGGAGGGCTTTACGATCTTACCAAGGATCCGGGGGAAAAGAAGAACTTGAAGAGAAGCGATCCGGCAACCTTTACCCGGATGGAAGGATACCTGAGAGCCTGGTACAAGAAGGTTTCGGCCTGCACTCCGGAGGTCACCACGGAAAAGCTGGAGGAGGATAGAATAATAGAACAACTGAAGAGTCTCGGCTATCTTTAACCCGGATTATGCAGATGGCTGCATCCGATTGCATAACCCGGGATCAAACCGAAAAATCATTCTCAGAATCATGAATAGTATGCTCCGACAAAGGCTAATCGATATTCCCAGCAAGGAATCATGAATCTGGATCCCTTCAGTTTGATACTGGCAGGGCTCGCAATTCTCACCATCGGTCTGTATTTCCTGTCCCTTTTTCAATGCTTCCCCCGGCTGATCCTGTCTCTGTTCCTGCTCTTTATTTTATTTCAATGGATAATTGTTAACTGGGTGGGGGGAAAGACAACCACCGCCGGTTTGGTGATAACTTATCTTGATGAAGCGGTCATCCTTTCGCTCTTTTCGTTGATCGCGCTGGATGTCCTTTCACGGAGTAAAACCGTCCGGCTTCCGCTGGTGATAATCGGCATCGGGGTGATGCTGGCCAGCGGGATCATCGGGAGTTTTGTCGGGCGGACGCCGTTTGTGATTGTTATCTCCGATATATTTATTTATCTGAAAGGATTCCTCCTGTTTATTATCTTCGCCTATTTTTGCTATCCGCCCGCCAATCTGAAAAACCAGGTCAGATTCTTTGCAGTCTGGGGGATAATAATTTTACTTCTGGGCATGGTTGAATTAGTCAACCCGGTCGGATTTCGATCCCTGACCGGCAACGTAATGAAACTGGATTGGCGGGTCGGCATACCCTCGGTCCAATCGCTATTCATCCACCCCGGGCTTTTTGGATGGTTCTGCGGGTACAGCGCGCTGTTTGCCTTCGCGTTTTATCTCCATAAAAAAAATAGCGGATCACTGTTCTTATTCATATTTTTTGTTCTGGGGGTATTGGTATCGATGCGGCTCAAGGTCATAGCCGCTTTAACGGCCGCTGTCATTTCCGGACTCTGGATCTATGCGTCCCGGACGAAGATAAAGATGGTCGGGCTGATCGGGATTGTCGCGGCCGTGATAGTGCTTCTCTTCCGGGGGCAGATTGCCGGGGTAATTCAAGAACAGATGGAGGAATATAAAAATCCTCTTAAACCGAGGACTGTGTTATACAGGACCAGTTTTTTATTAGCGGAGAATCACTTTCCGTTCGGGGTCGGCTTCGGCCGGTTCGGTGGAGAAGTGGCCGCCCGCTATTACAGCCCGGTCTATGAACAGTATAAGTTCGGGGGGTTGTATGGGATGCGGCCGGGGGGGGAATTCCTGCGGGATACATTCTGGCCGATGGTATTGGGAGAACTCGGGGTTATCGGGTTGATCAGTTATGGTTGGGTTTTAGTGCTGTTATTCCGGCTCCTGCTCAAGTCATATAAAAAAGCCGATTCCATTTTCCTGAAGGCTTTCACGTTAGGTGTCTGTCTGGTATTTATCGAGGGGGTGGTCGAATCATTGGCCGAACCGGTATTTACCAAACCTCCCGCCTGCTACTTTCTATTCGCGGCGATGGGAATATCCTGTTCTCTCTATAACAGACGTATAAAACCGGGAATAACGAATGAGAGTACTGCTTGCTCATAAGTTTTTTTACCGCCGCGGCGGAGCCGAGCTTTTCTTCCTGGAGACCGGCAACATCCTGGAACGACACGGGCATCAGGTCGCCTACTTCTCCACCCGGCATCCGGAGAATCTCCCCAGCCGGTTCTCATCGTACTTCGTGGAACCGCCTCGCTATCTTGATGGAAGCATCTTGAAGCGGGTATGCGGTATCGGGAGACTGATATATTCAATCGAGGCTAAACGGCAGTTTGCCCGGTTATTGCGTGATTTCCAGCCTGACCTGGTCCACGCGTTTCATCTTTACGTGCATCTCACCCCGTCGCTTCTGGATGCCTGTGCCGCCGCCGGCGTTCCCGTGGTGATGTCATGCAACGACTACAAGCACATCTGCCCCAACTACAAGCTCTATCATCACGGGCGTATCTGCGAGGCTTGCCGGGGGGGGCGATTTTATCATGCCGTCTTGAACCGGTGCTGCAAGGATTCTCCGGCCTTCAGTTTCGCGAGTTCTCTGGAAGCCTATGTTCACAAATGGATGGGATTATATTCCAGGAAAGTGCATACCTATCTTTTTGCCAGTGATTTCATGGCCCGGGAGACGGAAAAATTCTGGACCCCGGGATCGTTCCGATGGAAGATCCTCCACAACCCTCTGATCAGCCGCGAGCCGACCTCTTCCCGCCGGGAAGACGATTATATCCTCTATTTCGGCCGATTGGCCGAGGAGAAGGGGGTCGATGTCTTGATCAGGGCGATGCGGTACATACCTGAGGTGTCATTGAAAATTGTGGGTGAAGGTGATCAGGAGAAGATGTTAAAAGAACTGGCCCGGAGGCTGGGATTGCGAAACATCGAATTTCTCCAGCCCGGGTGGGGAGAATATCTGGATGGAGTTTTAAAGCGGAGCCGTTTTGTGGTTCTGCCGGCGAAGTGGTACGAGAATATACCCTATACCATTCTTCAATCTTTTTTATCCGGCAAAGCGGTGATCGGCTCCAATCGCGGGGGCATCCCGGAACTGGTCAGGGATGGAGTTTTCGGGCTTTTAGTTCCGCCGGGGGAATCCCGAACTCTCGCCGGCAGGATCAAGGAGTTATGGGATGATCCCGCCCGCGCTGTCTCCATGGGGGCGGCGGCGAGACAGTATGTACATGAGCAGTTTAACGAAGAGCGGTTTTATCGCACGCTGACGGGGATCTATCGTGATGTGCTGTCATGAATTTTTTCTCCGATGCAACTGGCGGTGTGTGACGTCCGCCTTCCTCCTGATGATTACCCCGGGGTTCGGGCTGCCGGCCCGGGCGGCGGAGGCCGTCTCCGCCTCTGATTCCGGGATCAAGAACGTGCTGGTCATTGTCCTGGACGCGCTGCGGGCGGACCATCTCGGCTGTTACGGCTACCGCCGAAACACGTCCCCCGCCATCGACCGCCTGGCCCGGCAGGGCATCGTCTTCGACCGGGCCATCGTGCAAGCCGGCTGGACGAAACCCTCCGTCACTTCCTATTTTACCTCGAGTTGTCCGGGGATTCACAAGGTGCTGCTGACCGAGGATATGTTCCCCGCGAATGCAACCACCATGGCGGACGTTTTCAGCCGGAACGGGTATTTCACGTATGGCTTTGTTAATAACTCCTATCTCGATCCGTCACTTGGTTTCGGGAAAGGTTTTCATGTTTACCGAAAAATGGAAGATAAGAAGATTTTAAGTAATCTATGGCTGGCCCTGACCGGCCGGGACGTGGAAGTATCGCTTTTTAACCATGATAAGCTCATTGAATTCAGTCGCTTTTTACAAACAAACGAGGATTGCAACAGGGTGATCAACGGCGGATGGGAGCGTTCCCGGGAAGGCTGGCCCGGGGAAACAGCTTGGCGTGAAAGCGGCGTTGCCCATTCCGGGCAGTACGCGATGCACGTTGATAAGCGGTCCTGGCCCGGGCCCAATTTCTACCATCTAAACCAGAAGACGACGCTGAAACACGGGGGGGATTACCTGTTCGGTGCTTTTGTAAAAACCAAAGACCTTCAAGAGGATGTCAGTATAGAGTTATATGAACCCGATGATCGGGGGGATCACTATGTATCGACGAATAAACTATCGGGGACAAACGATTGGACTCTGCTGTTAGGAAGTTATCGGCCCTGGTCGGGCAACGCGGATAACCAAACCGAGGTGCGGATCAGAGCGGGGAGGGTCACCGATTTTCAGGCAGGAGAGTTCTGGGTTGACGACGTTTTCATTCTCCCGCTCGACGAGTTGCCCTCGTTTCGCCCGTCCGAGAAATTGTTCTTCTATGTTCATTTTCTGGCCCCCCACGCTCCTTATGACCCTCCGCCGGAATATCTGAATCTTTATCACGGAAAGGACGGCATATCGATGATCGATAAATACGACGGGGAGATCCGGGCAATGGACACCCAGCTGGGCATTCTCTTCGAGGGGCTGGAGTCTCTGGGCATTCTCGATCAAACTCTGGTCGTGATCACTTCCGATCACGGCGAGGCGTTCGGAGAGCACGGAGACTGGACCCACGGCGCCAAGCATTTCTATGAGGAGGTGGCCCGCGTTCCACTGATCTTTTACTGTCCGAAGTTGTTCCCGAACCCGTCGCGGCACGGCGAGCCGGTGGAATCTTCCGTTGATCTCCTCCCTTCTTTGATCGATCTCCTGGCGTTGAAAGTGCCAAAGGGGTCTGTCCTCCAGGAGCACTCGTATTTCGGTGAGAACAGATCCCGTCCGCGCTTCGCCTTCTTATATGAAACTCCTTACAAGGACGTTCCCTGGGATAACAATGCTTATGTGAAGACGGTCACCGACGGCGAGTGGAAATACATAACCAATGAATACCGCAATCAGGCGGGCGATACCGAACTCCGGGGGGTATACCGGGGAGATGAAGGGACCGAGGTGACGGTGGTTTCCCCCCGGGAGGTAGAGACGGCGGTTTATCCCACCATTGAAGAGCTGCAAAATTCAGATTTTTTCAAATCATTGGCCGAGGATACGCGGACCAAAATTGCCAGCGTGTATCTGGCGGCCGATAAAAAGAAGGCGATGCTTTTTAATCTTAAAGAAGATCCGGGCGAAAAGAAAAATGTGATTGATCTTTATCCGGAGAAAGACCTTTATTTTCAGCGCCTCATCTTGGAGCGTTATGCCGCCGACCGGGAGTTTTCCGGGAAAACAAATGTGGTTTCAGGGGGGAAAGCTCAAATCACCGATTCGATGCGGGAACAGTTGCGTGCTCTGGGTTACATGAATTAACGCGATTTTTCACAGATCGCGGGAGTTCAGACTGGAGTCCGTTTTCGAGCGTTGGTTAACAAAGCATCCGGGCAGAAGCAGGTCCCTAGAAACATGAAAGAAAAAAGGCTTTTCCTCTTCTGGTTGATCCCGGTGCTGGTGATCGCCGCCCTGGCCGTTTATTCCCGATTTGCCGGGGATATTTATTCCCGACCTCAATTTCTCCGGCGATCACCCGGAGCGGTCGGCGTCTGAGAAGAGAGCGATGAAGAAGGCAGGCGGCAGAACGGCGGTCCTCCTGGCGGCGGTGCTCCTGATGAGCTTGATTCTGAGGGTTCACCAGCTGGGCCGCGAGAGCCTCTGGCTGGATGAAGGGGGGGCAATCCGGATGGCCGGGATCTCGATCCCGGGGATGGTGAGGGAGATCGCCGGCAATTATCATCCGCCGCTTTACTACCTGGTTCTTCATCTCTGGATCGATCTCTTCGGGGATAGTGAATTTTCCGGACGGTTCCTCTCCGTCCTCTTCGGCGTCCTCTCTGTTGCCGCCATCTATAAACTGGCCGCGCTTCTCTTCAGCAGGAGAGTTGGCTTGATCTCCGCCCTTCTCCTCTCGCTCTCGAGATTTAACATATTTTACTCCCAGGAAACCAGGACCTATACCCTGCTGACCCTGCTTTCGCTGCTCTCCATGTATTATTTCGTCCGATTAATCAGGGAAAAAGCCCGGTCCGCCGCCATCGGCTACCTGCTCTCTTCTGTCCTCTTGATCTATGCTCATAATGTCGGTTTGCTGGTGATCGCGGCCCAGAATATCTTCGTGATCCTGATGGCGGCAGATAAAAAAAACCGGGGCCGGTTCCCCTTCGGCCGGTGGATGATCCTGGAGGCGATTCTGGCCGTCCTCTACGCGCCATGGATCGGCATCTTGACCCGGCAAATCTCGGCGATGGGGAGCAGGAGCTACCCGGTGCCGCGCCCCTCGCTCGCGGGGCTCTATTATTCTTTCGTGCGGTTCTCGGGGTCACCGGCGCTGCTTTGGATCTTTTCAGCTCTGGCCATCTGGTCGCTGGGCCTTATCCGGCGCAACCGACTTCCCCCTTTGCGGCGGGGACTGCCGGCTTCGGTTCGGATTGCCGGGGAGCACACGGATCGGGTCCGGGCCGGGGAGCCGATTCTCCTGCTCTGCTGGTTATTCGGGTCTGTCTTTCTCCCCTTTCTTATCTCGCTGTTTACGACCCCAATATACGTGCATCGGGCCACCATCGTAGCCACGCTCCCCTGGTATATCATGGCGGCAGCCGGGATCGACCGGATCGGGCTCTCTCCTCTTCGGAACGCGGTCATCGCCTCTATTGTGCTCCTTTCCCTGCCGGGTATCGGAACATACTATGCCGAAACCAAGAAAGATCAATGGCGGGAGGCGGTTGGTTGGATTGCGGAAGAGGGGAAAGAAGGGGACTTGATCGAGGTTTTTCCCTATCACAATATTTTCAGCTACTACTACGATAAGTATGGTCTATCGGCCCGGGGGATGGCTGCCGCCTTGATCGATGTTTCCGAGAGAAGCGATAACAAAATCGCGTCGTTGGTTGCAGATTTCCCGCGGGTCTGGGTTTTGCTCTCTCATTTCGGGATCGCGGATACCCGGGTCATCCGGGAGGAACTGGAAAAAGAATACTATCTGATCCGGAGTAAAAAATATTTCAACAAGTCCCAGGATCAGTTCTTCCGGGACCGGATCGGCCTGGTGGTTATGCTCTTCGAGAAGAAAAAGGCGGTGCTCGCGCGGTCGGCCCGCGCCGGCGGGGATTTGCCGATCTCTCACTCGTCCTCAAATCTGGTCGAAGACCCCGGCTTTGAAGAGACCGACGACGCCTGGCATCTGGGGACCGCCGTGTTATCGCGCGACCCCGCTCACACCGGCGGGCGGGCGGCCTTTTTCGATAAGAATATATGCCCGAGCACGAACTGCTGGCATCCGTGGCAACGGGTGTCGGTGGAGCCGGGACGGCAGTATCTTTTCGGGGCCTACCTGAAAACCCGGGGGTTGAAAGAAAAAGTTCGAGTGACGATTAAGGAACTTGGCCCCGACCTCACCAATCCGTATCATTTGACCAACGAACTCGGCGGCGATAATGCCTGGACACTGCTGATGGGCGCTTTCGAACCGCGCGGTTACGGGGGGAATGAGCCGGTGGAGATCGAGATCAGGCCGCTCCGGATGACTGATTTTCGGGAAGGGGAATGCTGGGCGGATGACGTTTTCATCATCCCCGCCGCCGAGTTCCCCTCCTTCTAACAGAATGTAACTCCGCAACTTCTCCCTTTAACTGGTTTTGGGATCGGCATTACTGTCTTTGCCCGATTTGCAAAAACTCGACTGGTGAAGTTATCGTGTTGCGAGGCTACTTGTATGTTCACTTTCGTTATCCTGGTTATCACCGGGACTCGCCCGCCTCTTGCGGACTTTGTCGGTAGACTCCGGACTATTGTCAAGGAAGTCACCCGATAGTAAATCACCCCCTTTCTGGGCGTGAATTAATTTGACGATATCCGCGCCCGGTCCGCCGTTCCGGCCGGGGAGGATTATTTATTGACTGCGGCGCCCGGGTAGTGCTACCCTCCCGGTCTTATGCTATCCGTTATCATTGCCGTTAAAAATGAAGGTAAAAACATAGATATTCTTTTGAGGGGAATCCGGGAAACCCTGGAAGGCGCGGGGATCCCTTCCGAGATAATCGTCGTTGATGGATGTTCCGGGGATGACACCGTGGAGCGGGCCAGGAGCGCCGCCGACCGCGTGTTCATCCAGCAAAATCCGGGATACGGAAACGCCTTCCAGGAAGGGCTGAAGGCGGCTCAAGGCGACTACGTCCTGACCCTGGATGGAGATTTTTCACATCCTCCCCGTTTCATCTCCGAACTCTACCGGCAGCGGCAGGAAGCGGAACTGATCATCGCTTCCCGGTGGATTGAGGGGGGGACAGCCGAGATGCCGTGGTGGAGGATGGTTTTAAGCAGAATCCTCAATACCATATTCTCCCGGGTGCTCTTTCTCCCCATCCGCGACATATCCAGCGGGTTCCGTCTCTACCGGGCCGATATCCTGTCGGACCTGGACCTGAAAGCCCATGACTTCAGTATCCTGGAAGAGATCGCGATCAAGATATGGAACCGGGGATACCGGATCAAAGAAGTGCCCTTCTCCTACCGTCCCCGGCACGAGGGATGCTCCAAGGCCAAACTTTTCAACCTGGGGAAATCCTACCTGAAAACCGCCTTCGCGATGTGGAAACTGAGAAATTCCTGCGAGGTCGCCGACTACGACGACCGGGCTCACAACAGTATTATCCCCATCCAGCGGTACTGGCAGAGAACGCGATACCGGATCGTGAAGGATTTTATCTCCGGGACGGACAGGATCCTGGATATCGGGTGCGGCAGCAGCAACATCATCAAATCCCTGCCCCGGGCAGTCGGTCTCGACATATCGAAGGTTAAGCTCCGCTACCTGAGAAAATTCCATCCCCTCCTGGTGAACGCGTCCATCTTCTCTCTCCCGTTCGGAGACCGGACCTTCCGGGGAATCATCTGTTCGGAAGTGATCGAACATGTGCCCTTCCGGAGGGAGATGTTCCGGGAACTAAACCGGGTCCTCGGCGCCGGCGGGGTCCTGGTGCTGGGGACACCGGACTACAGCCGCCGTTCCTGGAGGATGATAGAATTCGCTTACGGGATCCTGATGCCCAACGCCTATAAAGACGAGCACATAACGCACTACACCCACTCCCGGCTGAATGATCTGCTCCGGGAATACGGTTTTATCCCGGAGAATCACGCCTATATCGCCGGGTCGGAACTGATCATCAAGGCCCGGAAGACCGGCAGCCCTCGTGTCACCGATGAAGATAACTGAGAGATCTGCTTCTCACGTGATTTTGCTCTTTCTGATCATTGCCGCTGCCTTCTTGAGGTTTTATGATCTGGGCGGGAAGAGCCTCTGGTACGACGAACTCTATGAACTGAAGGTGGCCGGAAAAAGCATCCCTTACATTCTCAAGACCACCCATCCTCTTCATTCCCCCCTCAACCAGATTATCACCGGCTGTTTCCTCTCCCTGGGGAAGAATGAGTTTGTCCTCCGGCTGCCCTCGGCGGTCTGGGGAATCGCCGCCGTCTGGGCCATCTACCGGGTCGGGCGCCTCTTCTTCGGACGCGAGGAAGGTCTGCTCAGCGCTTTTCTTTTGACCCTCTCCTCCTACCACATCCGTTATTCCCAGGAAGCACGGATGTACGCCTTTTTTGTTTTGACCACCCTGCTCTCCCTCTACTTTTTCTGGAGGGCGGGAAGAGAGAATAAAACACTATGCTGGATCGGCTATGTCGTCTCCACCGCCCTGGCGCTCTACACGCATCTGTTCACGCTTTTTTTACTCCTTCCCCAGTGTGTTTTCACTATCCTGGGCGGATTCCGCGGGTGGAAACCGCGGGAGCGGGGTGGTGCCATTTCCCTGTTCAGATCGCCTTTTTTCATCGCCCTGCTGGCGATCGGTCTGCTTTTCCTCCCCCGGGCAATCACCATCCTCAGCCATCCCGAGGTTCTGAAGACGTATCTCCGGGTGGCGGCGTCGGCGCCCCGGACCGGGGATGAGGTCTCACCTGTCCGCGTCACTCCCATCGGAACTATTCTCAGACTCTACGGTGCCGGCGGGGGGATTCCTCTTTACTGGTACCTTTTCTTCCTGGCCGCCGGGATTATCGCCGCCTTCAAGGAAAGCCGCCGGCTTCTGCTTTTTCTGCTCCTGCTCCCGGGAACCCCGGCCATCGTTTTTTTATTCATTAAACCGGGGCATATCTTCTGTTCCCGCTATCTCATCTTTCTGCTCCCGGTTTATTATCTCTTCATCGCCCGGGGGGTGAGCGGTCTGGCCGGGCTGTTGGGAAAAAGAAAGCCCCGGGTTCCGGACCAACAGCGCTCCGTCAGGGAACGCAGCCTGGTCTGTCTTTTCTGCGCGGGTTTTTTACTATGTAACATCAACCCCTTGATCCACTACTACGACAACCGGGACCCCGATGGTAATCTGATCAAGCCCGATTGGAAAGCCCTGATGCATTACTTACAGGATAACGCCCGGGCTGGCGATACACTGTTCTTTTCCGGGAAGTATCCCTACCATGTATTTCTGGCTCTTAATCACTACCTCCCGGCAACAGTGAAAGAGACCGTGTACCATATCGACCCGGAGACGCTGGAGCAGGCAGGCATCTGGTGGATAAGCGCTCGGGATCAGGCGCCGCCTTTTTCTCCCGGTCTGCCGGCACGGGAGATCGATGAAAAAATTGACGGGATAACCGCCTGGCACCTGGAAACGGCCGTTGCCTTTGCCGCCAGAGAGATCGTTAACCAGGATCTCGGCATCGATCGGGGGACGCCATACGGTGAAGGAGACAGTATTCCGGACAACGGCATCCCGGACGGCTGGACCGCCATCGATTACGGAGGGGGCCGTGAAAATAACTACACGGTTTCGATCGAAGAGAACGACACCGGGCCGGGGATTGCCTCTTTCCGCCTGGAAGACCGGGTACCGGAACCCAACTTCGTCCTCCAGAGCACCGGGGTCCCGGTCATGGCCGGGAGAAGGTTCTGGGTATCGGCCCTTATCCAGGGAGCGGAGATATTCTGGAACGGTTTCTCTCCCTGCCTGAGTGTCCGGTTCCTGAACGAAAACCGGCAGCAGATTTCGGCCCCGGAGCAGGGCCTCCGGATCCTGCTCGATCTGAGGGACGGGTGGGGTCTGTGCGTGATCAACGGGCTCACTCCGCCCGGCGCCCGCTTCCTGAAGCTGGCACTGGTCGAGCACAAGGGATACCGGGGTAAAGTGAGTAAATTCCGCCAGGTTCGATTGTTCGGAGACTGGTAATCGTCCCCGAAAGATGAGGCTGAGATTGAGCAAAAGCTGTCTGGTTTGAGCTATTTTTAAGCCCCTCTTTCAAATCCGCAGGTTTTGTTATATTCCCTCACCCCCGGAATGAGAACTTGGTTATAATCTCAGGTGCTGACCGTCGATCTCAAAAAAGCTTTTACGATGTGAAGATACTGCTCCTCAAGCCGATCAACGACAGATATTACGTGGTCCAGCCCTCGCTCGGGCTGGGGTATCTGGCCTCCGTCATCATCCGGGAAGGTCATGAAGCTCATATCATCGACGCCGGCCGGGAACGGCTCACATGGGATGCGTTCAGAATCCTGGTTGAGGAGGGGGGATACGACTTGATCGGGATCCAGATGTTCAGCTATGAACTGCCGTCGGTCAAGAAACACCTGGAGATCGTTAAAAAATATTCACCCGAAAGCGTGACCCTGGTCGGCGGCCCGCACATCAGCGGCGACCCGGAAGGAACGGCGGATTATCTCGACGGGATGAACTTTGGATTCGTGGGAGAGGCGGAGACCGGTCTCGGGCGCTTCCTCGGACTGCGCAGGGAAGATTATTCCAACCCCGAACGCCTGGAAGGAATTCCCAACCTGGTATGGAGAAGAAACGGACGGACGGTGGTCAACCCCCGGGCTCCGGTTGCAGATCCCGATGAGATCGAGTTGCCCGCCTGGCATCTCATGGATCCTCGAAGCTATCCGTCCGCCACCCATGGGATCTTCTACCGTTTTGCCCCGGTAGCCCCGATCATAACCTCACGGGGTTGCCCGTTCCCCTGCACCTTCTGCGCGGCCCGTGCGCTTACCGGGCCCGTAATCAGGTACCGGTCGGTTGAGAACGTGGTCCGGGAGATCATGCTTTTGAATGACCGGTACGGGGTGAGGGAGTTCCATATCGAAGATGACAACTTCACCTGGAGAGGGGAGTACGTGATCGCGTTCTGCCGGGAGATACTAAAACGGAACCTGCATCTTGCCTTCACCCTGCCGAACGGGGTTCGCCTGGACTCACTGGATGAAGAAGTTTTAATCCTGATGGAGCGGTCCGGCTTCTATTCCCTCGCGGTCGGGATTGAATCGGGGAGCGATCGTATCCTGAAATTAATGAAGAAAAACCTGACCCGGGAGGTGATCAGGGAAAAAATCGGCCTGATCAAAGAATGCACAAAGATGAGGATATCGGGTTTTTTCCTGATCGGCTACCCCGGGGAGACGGAGGCGGAGATAGCTGAGACAATATCTTTCGCCCGGTCCTTGAATCTCGATCTGGCCTCCTTTCTGATCACCATGCCGCTGCCGGGATCTCCGCTCTGGGATGACTACGGGAAGCGGGATTATAATGAGATCAACTGGGAAGATTTCATCCCCTCCCGGGCGGTACCGGGGGTCTCGGATATCCCGGGGCCGCGGTTAAAAAACCTCCAGCGGAAGGCTATTCTGGGGTTCTACCTGAGACCGAAGATTCTCGGCCGGACCCTGAAAGAGATCAAACGGCTCCGGCAATACCGGATCATCGGCCGCCGGTTGAAGGATATCCTCCGCCCGGTCCGGTAATCCGTCTTATTTATTGGCCGCGGTTAAAATGAACTCTATTGTTTTCATTCAGAGGGAGATCGAAGAGAAGCTGGGCGTTATGGTTCTCACCTCCTACCTGAAGTCACTGGGCTTTGATGCCCGAATAGTCATCAACCCGCGTAAGAATATCCGACTGCTGAAGAGGCTCAAACCCGAAATAATCGGCATCAGTCTCTGTACGCCCTCGCTGCGATGGGCGCTGACCACCGCTCGATTGATAAAAGAAGAGTTGCCCGATACTTTGATTATTTTAGGCGGCCCCCATCCCACTTTCTGCCCGGAAGTGGTCAGCGAGCCGGGGGTGGACGCGGTCTGCATCGGGGAGGGGGAAAGATCTCTTTCGATCCTGATGAAAAAATATGACGGGACCCTGACTTCGATCAGGGAAGTGCCGAATATCTGGTTCAAGGACCGGGGCTCCATTATCAAGAACCCCGTCTCTCCCCTCCTTTCGGAGGATGAGCTTTCCGCCTTGCCGTCCGCGGATCGGACGTTCTACCGGGATTATCCCGCCCTCCGGAAGAGTCCCGTGAAATCCCTCTGGACCTCGCGAGGATGCCCTCACGCATGCAGCTACTGCTTCAACGCTTTCTATAATAAAATATACCAGGGGCACGGAAGGATCTTCCGGCAGCGTTCGGTGGAGAGCGTCATCGGGGAACTGCAAGAATTGAAACGCCACGGCTGGAAAGGACTGAACATCGTGGACGATCAATTTCTCTGCCGGAGGGGATGGGTGGAGGAATTCTGCGCCCGGTATGAAAGAGAAATCGCCCTGCCTTTTCAATGCCTGGCGACCGCTCCCCAGATTTCGCCATCCCTGGTGGCAGTCCTGAAAAAAGCGGGCTGCGAGGTCATCTACTTCGGGATCGAGAGCGGGGTGGAGCGGATCAGGATGAAAAAATACAACAAACCTGTCACCGATGATGATATCTATCAGGCTGCCGAGGCCCTCCATCTTCACGGGATGCCGTTTTTAACCTACAATATGATCGGGCTGCCTGATGAGACGATTGATGACGTCTATCAGACGGTCCGCATCAATCAGGAGATCGAGACCACGTATCCCTGGTGTTCGATCCTCCAGCCGTATCCGGGAACGGCGATAGCCGAAGAAATGGCTGGAGCGCGCCGCGATCGGGATGCCGAATCATTCCCCTATTCGTATTTCCAGGAAAGTGTGATTGACGATCCGGTTAAAAAGAGCCTATTCTTTAACGCTCAAAAATTGTTCGCCTATCTGGTGAACAGGAAGGTGCCGTACGAAAAATTCATCCGCCTGATGCGATGTCCGCCCTCGGCCGCCCGCTTTATTTATCCGCCGGTCTTCTACTGGTTCTTCGGGAGGGGATTGAGAAGGCGGTACGACTTGAGTTGGGTGTCCATGTTTCGCTATTGGCTCTATTCCAAATCATAAGGAGATAGCCAGATTTATTCGTAAAATATTTTTTCTCCGGAAAATAATTACGGGACGAATAGCGCCGACCCATAACAATTGCCGACGTGGGAAGATGCGGGCGGTGTTGAGGAATACTTTTTAAGGCGTAGCCTTCAGGCAGTAACTGAAGTTTAAGTAACAATCCCGACGAAGTCGGGACCATTAAAATTTTGCGCCGAAGGCGCTAAATTTTATCATGGAGTTAAAAGGAAAATTAGCGCTGGTCACCGGCGGCGCCGGATTCATCGGCTCCCATCTGGCCGGCCGACTGGCTCAGGAAGGGGCCCGGGTCCGGGTTTTCGATAATCTCTCGACCGGCAACCCGGGCAATCTCGACCTGGATCACGTTGATCTCCGAAAGGGGGATGTCCGGAATGAGGGGGAGGTGAAAGAGGCGCTGGAAGGGGTGGATATCGTCTTCCATCACGCCGCCCAGATCAACCCGGCCCGGGCGGTGGAGAACCCGATCGAGGACTTCGAGATCAACGCCCGGGGCACGCTTAACCTCCTCTGGGCTTCTCTCAAAGCGGGGGTTAAAAAAGTCATCCTGGCATCGACCAATGTCTATGGGAATGCCGCCCTGGAAAGTCTGCCGGAGTCTTTCTCCACGCTTTTTGCCAGATCATCCCTTCTCTCGCCTTATGCCGCCTCCAAGGTCAGCGCTGAGGCCTATTGCAAAGTCTTCAACGATGAGCTGGGACTTCCCACTGTCCGCCTCCGCTATTTTAATGTCTATGGCCCCCGGCAGACGGTTAAATCGGAGTCCGGGGCGGTGGCCATCTTCACCCTCCGGGCCCTGGCGGGTAAGCCGATTGTCATCTTCGGGGACGGTACCCGGACCCGGGATTTTGTTTATGTGGAAGATGTGGTAGACGCGAACATCCGGGCCGCCCGGAAGGACGAAGCCGCCGGCGGCGTTTTTAATGTCGGGACCGGCATCGAGACCTCGATCAACGAACTGGCCGAGTCCGTCATCGAGGCTACCTCCTTCCGGGTCCCGGTGGAGCACACCGAAGAACGCGCCGCGGATTTCAGGCGGGCCCGGGCGGACCTGGCCCTCTCGAAAAAGGTCCTGGGGTATAATCCAAAGGTCCGGCTGCGGGAAGGCCTGCGTTCCTGCATCGAATGGTACAGGCAACCCGGGGCGTTTTAAAAACTTAAAATTTTGACTTTGTCAAAATTTTAACCTTGAACAAATCCTCCCTTGACATCAAATAGGGCCCTGCATATAGTACGGTTATATATGCAGCCAATAGAACAAATGAGTTCCAAGTTCTATGACCGGTTTCTGCGATCTCGTCTGGAACCCGGCGGATCTGCCGCCTCCGGCCGGCGCGGCCGGAACAAAGTGGTGTTGCTTTTCGGGGCCAGACAGACCGGAAAATCAACCCTATTGAACCACTGCGTCGGAGCGGGAAGAACTACATTCGTTGTCAATCTGCAGGATCGGCGGCAGAGACGGCGTTACGAAGCGGAAGTCGGGTTGCTGGCGAAAGAGATTGAGGCCGACGATAGCATTGACACGGTATTAATCGATGAAATTCAGAAAGTTCCCGAGATGCTTGAGGACATCCAGTATCTGTATGATAAAGATCCCCGGCGGCTTCGTATTTTTCTTAGCGGCAGTTCGGCCAGACAACTGAAGCGCCGGTCTTCCAATCTTCTGCCCGGCCGGGTTCAGAGTCTTCTCTTGACGCCGGTACTGCAGGCGGAGCAGAGGAAATGCGTTTTGCTGCCTCTTCCGATGGGCCGAAAAGAACGGTTCCCCGTTCGGCCTCTTAACGAGTATTTAATCTATGGCAACCTGCCGGGACTTTATCAGGAGGACAAGGTTTCCTGGGCAGAGACCCTGGCAGCGTACGTGGAACTGTATATTGAAAACGAAATTCGGCAGGAAAACATTGTCCATGATATGGGGGCTTTTTTAAGATTTATTCGTCTGGCCGCGCTGGAATCGGGGCAATATGTGAACTATACAAAACTGTCCGGCGTGATCGGGGTGGCCGTTAACACGATGCGGAACTTCTATCAAGTTCTGGAAGATACCTATCTGGGCATCAGGATCCAGCCCTTCGCGCAGAGCCGTAAAAGGATTATCTCCGCCCCCCGGTTTTTGATCTTCGATCTGGGGGTCCGCCACCTCCTGGCGGAACTGCCTTTAAGCGAGGCACTGGTGGCATTGGATCCGGGCCATCTCTTCGAACAGTGGGTGATGGCTGAATTATATTACCGGTGCCGCTGCGCGGGCAAAGGTTACCGGATCTCAACCTGGAAGACGGTAACCGGAGCTGAAGTAGATGTTGTTCTGGAAACCCCTGAGACGGTGATTCCCATCGAAATTAAGTGGACGGAAAGACCGTCCCGCCAGGACACCAGGCATGTCGAAACCTTTCTGGACGTGCACGGGAAGCGCGCTCAAAGAGGATACATTATCTGCCGCTGTTTGCGGAAGCAAAGACTGAGTGACCGGGTGACCGCTTTGCCGTGGAACGAATTTTGAATTGCGACTACCCGTCCTTAACATTTTTCGGAGAAAAATTTTAAGATGAACTTTTGTATCGTTATCCCCATGCACAATGAGGAAGGAAATGTCACCGGAATCGTCCGGGAGGTTAACAAGGCCCTTGATGATAATGGATACCGGGCGGATATTATTCTGGTTGACGACGGGAGCGAGGACGATACGGCGTCCGAGATCGAACGGGCCGGGAAGGAGCATCCCAATATTGTCGTTCGCCGGCACGAACGGAATGCCGGTTTCGGGGCCGCGATTAAAACAGCCATGAAGGTGGCATTTGAAGGCGGATATATTTTTGCCGTCTTCATGGATGCCGACTTCACCATGCACCCGGGATACATCCGGCACTTCTATGAGAAGATGGCCGAGGGGTATGACTTTGTGATAGGTTCCCGATTTCTCGAAGGAGGTGGGATGAAGAATGTCCCCGGCTGGCGGAAATTTTTCTCGCTGGCAGGAAGAGCGGTCTTCCGGATTTGTTTCCGCCTCCCCCTGACCGATTACACCCAGGGCTTCCGGGCAATCCGGGTAAAGATCATTGAGCAGATGCGGCTTTCGGAGGGAGGATTCCCGATTCTGATCGAGGAGATCTACCAGGCCCGACGCTTCACGAATAAATTTTCCGAGATCCCCTTCGTTCTGACCGGACGGGAAACCGGCCGCTCCAAATTCAGCTACACCCCGAAGGTCCTCTGGGATTATCTGAAATACGCGGGGAAGGCGCTGGCGGGAAAACGCGTTTTTAATCGTCGGAGCGGGAATAATCAACACAGTGAAGAAGAGGAATGAATGCCGGTTGTCGGTGATCGTGCCGGCCTATACCGGGAATGAATCGCTCCTCCGGAATATTTTCTTTTTAACACATAATTGCCCACGGCGGCGGCCGTCCGGTAGCCCCTCTCCCGGAGCAGTTCGGCCAGAGTGGTGAATTCCCCGGGGAGGGGAACCCGGCTCTTCAGGAACAGGAGATAGCCGCCCTGTTCTCCCTCCATCGCCCACCCGCCTTCTATCGGATCAAGCAGTCCGGAAATGATCGGCAGACGCCTTTTTTCGAGCACGATGGCGTCGACCCCGTTCTCGATCGATTGCCGGAAAGCCATCAGGTCTCCCGGTTCCCGTTCCCCGGACTGGACCACTCTCTGCGCCGCCGCCCGCCGGTCGCCTTCCCGGGCCAACCCGGCGTTCCGGAAGATGTGCCGGGTGATGAGCGGACGGCTGACTTCCAGCCTGACGGTAGGATTCATCAGGCAGAGTACCCAGGCTACTTCCTCCGGGGCGAGAAGATGCCGGTTCCCGTCCAGGAGAAGGAACGCCAGGGCGGCGGGGCCGGCGGCCAGTGAGATCAGGCGTCCGAGACCGAGTTCCCGGTAGAGCAGGATGTAGACGATCGGGCCCAGGCCTGCCACGATGAAAGCGGCCATGGTAAGATGGTAGGCGATGGTCCAGGCTGAGAAGAAGAGGAGAGCGAGTTCGGCGATGATGAATGAACCCGGGTCGGGATCGAATGGCCTCCCCGGATCGACTCTCAACGGATACGTATTGGGAAGAGCGGGGCTTTCCTCTTTTCTGTGATTTATTTTCAACGCTTTCTCTCCCGGTCCCGGTGATCAGCGGGAAGCCGATAGCTGGCGCCCCGGGCAGGGAGCCGGCTTGAAGCAGCTTTCATATAATCGCCGGCAGATATTTCTGTAATGATGGTGACGGTAAAACCAGTCCATCTCCCGCCTCTCCGTGTAGATTTCGCCACCGCTTCTTTTTTGCTCCAATAAATGAAGCAGCGCTTTCTGTATACTCTCCCGGCTATTAATGTCCGCCAGGTAGGCGGCGTTGGTTTTCTTTAAAAGCTTTTCGGCGCACCCGTTCTTATGCAAAGGAAGCAGGGCGAGAATCGGCTGTCCGCTCTCGATCAGCTCGAATATCTTCCCGGTCATCGTGATCTCGGATTTCGGCCAGTCGCCGATGATGAAGAGAATGACGTCATGAGTGAAATACTGCCTGAAAATTTCACCTCTCGGCACCCCGCCCCGGTAACTGACCGCCTTTTTCAAGGAATCGGGCCATTCTTTCCACTGTCTTTCATGTTGCCCGAAGATGTTGATCTCGATCTCGCCGGGGGCGATTTTATCATTATCAATCAAGCTCCGTACCCCGTCCAAAAACGGCCTGATGTCCTGCGTCCCGAATAACGAACCGGCGTACATGATCCGGAGGACCTTTCCGGCGGGCGGTTGTTTCGCTCTCCGCCATTTTTCCAACCCGGCGATTTCATCATCGGAGATGCCGTTGGGGATATACCTGAATTTTTCGGAAGAGAGTCCCGGTATCCGCCGGATAAAATGCCCGATCATCTCCCGGGAGATGACAACGATAGCATCGCAGACCGGCAAGACCTTCTGCTCGAGTTTGTTGGCAGTACGATCGTGCAGGTGACCGGCCATTCTTCTATAAATGCTTCTCCATCTGTTATACGGGTGGATGAGACGGTTCCGGGCGGCGTAAGAGACCGGCCCTTCCACCCATTCATCCCGGTATTCAACAATTACCCGTTTCCCGGGATACTGCTTTTTCAGAGCGTACGCGGTCTTCAGGAGGGGGGAGAACGGCCCCAGGGAAAGATACAGTATGTCGTAATTGTGAAGCCCGTTCAGCCGCCGGACCGCCCTCCCCAGCCTTTTTTCCTCTTTCCCGAGATAAACAGATCTGTTGAGAAAATGGAAAAAAGCGTTCTTCTCGGCGAATAGATGCTTTTCCAAAGTGTTCTTATAAAGCTTAATATACCTGACGTTTCCCAGGTCGACCGGGAAACGGTCCTGAACGGGGAGTTCCCGGTTGAAGGAGCCGGTCAGAACATCCAGCTGCAGGTCGCGGTATCGGCTCATTTCCTGGTAAATGTTCATGATTCTGCGTGCCGACACGATGGTATTGGGGTAGAACCAGTAGGCAACCAGGGCGATTTTAACTTTTCCGGCAGGAGTCATGGATACTCCAATCATGACTGATGTCTCCGGTTATGGTTATTATGGCAGATAAACCCAGCGTCCCCGCCGCTGTGGCGGCGGTCCTCATGAAGAGGATATTTCAAATTCCGGTTGTCGTGCCCGAGCGCTCTTCCCAATACCTGCGGAGCGCTCTCAGACCGGTGGATATATTAAAAGCGCGGCTGACATTGAACAAGGTAAATATGGTTCTGCCCTTCCGGCCGCCGGACCGATATTGCTGGATAGAACCGGTTCGTGGTGTATAATGTCTTTTTAAAAATCACCCAGTACCGGTGTTATGAGATGGAACTTGCGTCGATAATTGTCCTGACCTGCAATGGACAAAAGCACTTGGAGGAATGCCTCGGTTCCCTGGAGGGGCAGTCATATTCTCGCCGGGAAATCATCCTGGTGGTGAACGGCTCCACGGACGGTACGGCGGATTTTGTCCGAAAGCGGTACGGCGAGACCGTCCGGGTGATCGAGCTGCCCGCGAACATCGGGTATACCGGGGGGAACAACGCCGGTCTGAAGACGGCCCGGGGAGAGTACATCGCCCTTCTCAACGACGACACCCGGACCGATCCGAAATGGCTGGAGGAGATGATCGGCGCTCTGCGCCGGCACCCGGGGTACGGGCTGGCCGCCGGCAAGATCCTGTCATATTACCAGCCGGAGATCATTGACAATGTCGGGCACCTGTTCTATCGCGACGGCACTTTCCGGGGCCGCGGCCGGCTGGAAAAAGACCGGGGCCAGTACGACCGGGAAGAGGAGATACTCTCCCCCAGCGGGTGCGCGTTCCTGATCCGGAAAGAAGCTCTGGTCGAGGTGGGGCTGTTTGACGACGATTTTTTTATTTATGGCGACGATGCCGAGCTATCCCTGCGGATGCGCCTGGCGGGCTGGAAGGCTCTTTACGTGCCGTCGGCGGTGGTCTATCATAAATACTCGGCGACGACCGGGGCCTATTCTCCCCTCAAGGCGTTCCTGGTCGAGCGGAACCGCATCTGGCTGACGATCAAGTGCTTCCCGCCCGGGGCGCTGCTGCTGGCGCCGATTTTCGCGGCTCTGCGTCTCCTGCTTCAGGCTTACGGGGTTTTATCCGGAAAAGGCGCCGCCGGCGCCTTCGCGCGCCGGTATTCGGCTTTCGCCCTCCCGGGCATTTTGCTGAAAGCTCACCTGGCCGCCCTGGCGGGATCGGCCCGGATGTGGCGAAAGCGCCTGGAGATCAAACGGCTGCAGAAAGTGAGCGACCGCGAGTTTTACGGCTGGTTGAAGAGGTTCCGCCTCTCTGCCCGGGAACTGGCGTTGAAAGAATAAAACAATATACTATTGCCAGTTACTAAGGAGAGCAAAAAATAGATTGCACTATTCGAAATAGTCATTGCGAAGCGAAGCAATCTATTGTTCACCAAAGAATTGAGATTGCTTCGTCACTTCGTTCCTCGCAATGACATGTAACCTATTGTATGCTCTCCTTAGTAATTTACCTGCGAAAAAATAAGAATGTTCAAGCACTGAACTTGTATCGCTGACTTATTTATTTATAATAAATTCGTGTAATTCGCGTAATTCGTAGTTTTATTTAGTTACCCGAGTAAAGCGAAGGTTAAGTTCTATGAGAATCGGCATCAACGCATTATACCTTATCCCCGGGCGGGTGGGGGGGAGCGAGATCTATCTCCGCCGGCTGATCGGGGCCCTCTCCCGGATCGACCGGGAGAACGAGTACATCATCTTCACCAACCGGGAGAACAGCGGCACCTTCGAGATGGGCGCCAATTTCCGGGAACATCACTGCCCGGTCCGGGCGCTGATCCGTCCGCACCGGATCGCCTGGGAACAGCTGGTGCTCCCGTACCGCGCCCGCCGGCGTCGCCTGGATGTCCTTCACTCTCCCGGTTTTGTCGCCCCCCTTTTATCCACCTGCCCATCGGTGATCACCATTCTCGACCTGATCTATCTCGACTTTCCGGAGACCTTCCCTTTTCTGGCCCGGCAGTGGATGCGCTTCCTGGTCAGTCATTCGGCCCGCCGGGCCCGGGCCATCATCGCTCTCTCCCGCTACTCCCGGGACGAGATCCTCTGGGGACTCGACGTTCCCTTCTGGAAGGTCCAGGCGATCTACCTGGGGGGCGGCGAGGATGAATCGGCCCCCGTCTCCCCGGAAGAGGGGGAGCGGGTTCTCAGCGCCCACGGGATCAGACCTCCTTTCATTCTCGCGGTCGCCGCGGCTCACCCCCACAAGAATCTCGGCCGGCTGGTGGAATCCTATTCTCACCTGGGGGAGGAGCAGGGCCGATATCAACTGGTGGTTGTGGGCGTGAAACACAACCGGTACTATCAGCGGCTGGAGCACAGGATCGGCCGCCTGGAGCTGGGAGAGAAGGTCGTCTTCACCGGCTGGGTCTCCGAGCGGGACAAGGAAGTCATCTACACCCGGGCCGCGATGACGATCTTCCCCTCGCTTCTGGAAGGATTCGGTCTCCCGGTCCTGGAGAGCATGCGGTATGGGATTCCCGTTGCCTGCTCGGACCTCCCCTCCCTGGCCGAGGTGGCCGGCGGGGCCGCGTACTTATTCGACCCCTATTCGGTGGAAGCGATAACCAACTCCCTCCGGGAGTGTCTGGGGGATGACGCTCTTCGATCCCGCCTGATCGAGAAGGGCCGGGAGCACGCGGCTCATTTCACCTGGGAAGAGACCGCCCGGCAGACCCTGGAGGTCTACCGGCAGGCGGCCCGGCCCTGACGGCGGCCGGGCGGAGAGGGAACTGCTTGGCGATGACGGAAAACGGGCGAGGCAACCGGATGTTTAGCAGAGAGAACATGATCGCCGGCCGGCACGTCTTCTGCGTGTCCCTGGCGCTGGTCTCGATCTTTTTCTCCGGCTGCAGCCCGTCTTCCCGCTTCGGGGATAAGATGAAGGTGGCCGGGGTCTTCACCTCTCCCCGGGACGCTCCCCGGGTCGCAGTGATCCAGACCGCCCTCCGGCAGGCCGCGCGGGAGAAAGACGTGGTCTGTGATCTGACCGACAGCGTTCCCTCCGCCGAGCTGGGAAAAGTCCTGCGCGATTACGCGGAGAAAGGGTACGCGGTCATCTTCGGCGATGCCCCCGACGCCGAGGAGACGGTCAGGCAGGTGGCCCGGGACTACCCGGAAGTGGCATTCTGTTTCAGCTCCATCCTCGGCCCCGCCGATCCCAACCTCTCAGTCTTCAACAGCTGGATTTATGAACCGGCCTATCTCTGCGGCCTGATCGCCGGCCGCCGCACGGAAACAAACAGCGTCGGCCTGATCGCGGAGAGCCCCCTTCCCCCGACCAACGCCCTCCTGAACGCCTTTGTCCTGGGGGTCCACGAGGTAAACCCGGAAGCCCGGGTGTCGATCGTTTTTCTCGGAGACCGCCCCGGGCCGTCCGAAGCCGTCCGGCAGGCGGAACTGCTGATCCGGGCCGGCGCGGATCACATCTTCGCGGGTTCTCCCGGGGCCATTAAAACCTGCCGGGAGAACCGGGTGCCGGTTTTCGGCTATCTCCAGGATCAGTATCCACTGGCCCCGGACACGGTCATCACCGGGCCGGTCTGGGACCTGTGGTCGACGGTGGAGAAAGTCATCACCGACGTCGAGGAAGACCGTTACCGGGCGCTGGATCTCCGGGAATGGTCCATGATGGCCAAGGGGGGGGCGCATCTGGCCCCTTATCACAGTTTTGAGAACAGGATCCCGTTCGAGATCAAGGACGCGATCGATCAGGTCCGGCGGGATATCATGGGGGGGACCTTTCGCGTCCCGGCGAATGAACTCCCGCCCGATGAAAATCTTTTAATTAACCAGCAGCCCCCCGACTGACTCAGTCGGGGGGCCACTATAAGTCAGCGATCGCAGGGGTCTAATTTACTGATTCGGGATTTGGCGTCTCAAGTCGCATCTGCGACAAAAAATGGTAACGGCCAGGGTTACGAAGCCCAGCCTGCCCCGATTTATCGGGGAATCGGTCAGGGTAACGGTGACGGCGAGGCTTTGCCCACGTGGCCCCAACCGCCAGACGAAACGGGCTTCGTTACCATAACCGTAACCGGTTGCGAACCCCGATGAATCGGGGTAGACTGCGTGAACTGATTTATAAATCGGGATGATAGCCGGAATGATCGCTAAACGCATGGAAGGCGGGTATCAGCTGGAAAGCCCTACCATCAACGGGGTTTTTGTCGTGAAGCTCACCCTCACCGATGATGGGAAAGAGTGCCTGGAGACCTGTTCCACCTCGGTCGGGGTCTGCTTCCCTCGCCAGGCTCTGGAGCCGGGGACGATCGAGAAAATAGTCGGCCCCCAGCGCTGGCAGCATTTCCAGGAGATGAAGGCAAAAGGGCTCGACCAGATGTTCGTCGATCCCCAGCGGCCGACGTGCCGGGCCCAGGCCCCCCGGACCTGGTAACTATTTTTTATTGCCGCGGTAAACCGCGGCAATAAAAAATAAAAAGGAGGTTCGTATGAACCCGCAGGAACTGATCTTCACGAAGGACCACGAATGGATCGAAGCCGGCAAACCGATCGCCCGGGTGGGCATCTCCGATTATGCCCAGAAAGAGCTGACCGATGTGGTTTATGTTGAGCTCCCGGAAGGAGGAACTGAAGTGAAGCCGGGGGACAGCATCGTCACTCTGGAATCCGTGAAAGCGACCTCCGATGTCTACGCGCCGGCCGCGGGAAAGATCGCCGCGGTCAATCTCGACCTGGAGGACAACCCGCAGAAGATCAATGAAGATCCCTACGGCGCCGGCTGGCTGGTCGAGATCGAGATCTCCGACCCCGCTCCTCTCGGGAACCTGATGGATTACGATGCCTACACGAAGTACCTGGAGGCGGCCGGCGAGTAATGCGGTACATCGCGAACACGGAGAAACAGCGCCGGGAGATGCTGGAGGCGATCGGGGTCTCTTCCTTCGAAGACCTGATCGCCGCTATCCCCGAGCAGGTGCGGTTCCAGGGCGGCCTCGATATCCCCGGCCCCCTTTCGGAAGCGGCATTGCTGGAAAAATTCGCCGCTCTCTCCCGCCGCAATGCCGACTTTTCCACGATCAAGCCGTTAATCGGCGCGGGTGCCTACCGGCACCACGTTCCCCGGGTGATTCCGGCCCTTCTCTCCCGGGAGGAGTTTTATACCGCCTACACCCCGTATCAGCCGGAACTCAGCCAGGGCATCCTTCAGGCCATGTTCGAGTTCCAGTCGTATCTGGTCCGGCTGACCGGGATGGAGGTGATCATCCCGTCAATGTATGATGGCGCCTCGGCCGCCGCGGAGGCGGTACTGATGTCGCTCCGCCTGACGAAGAAAAACCGGATCGCCGTTGCCTCCACCCTGCATCCCCACTACCGGTCGGTCATCGAGACCTACAGCGCTCCCCACGGGACGGAGATCGTCGAGATCCCGTGCCGGAACGGACTGGTCGGGAGCGAGGATCTGGCGGAAACCCTGACCGACGAAACGGCCGCCGTGATCGTCCAGAGTCCGAATTTCTTCGGGGGAATAGAGAGCGTCGGTGAGCTGGCGGGACTGGCCCATAGCCGGGCCGCGTTATTGATCCAGGTGGTCGCGGAGAGCCTCTCGCTGGGCATCTTGAAGGCGCCGGGCAGGATGGATGTCGATATTGTCGCCGGGGAGGCCCAGTCGCTGGGCATGGACCTCGGTTTCGGCGGCCCCTATAACGGTTACCTGGCGGCGCGGAAAGAATTCCTCCGCCAGCTCCCCGGCAGGATCGTGGGAGAGACGTCCGACCGGGACGGCAAGCGGGCCTTCGTGATGACCTCCCGGGCCCGGGAACAGGACATCAGGAGGGAAAAGGCGACCTCCTGCATCTGCTCCAACCACGGCCTGCACATCGTCGCCTCCGACATCTATCTCTCCCTGCTGGGTACGGAAGGCCTTTACGAGGTCGCGGTTCTCAACACCCGGGCTGCCCATTACCTGGAGAGGAAATTGGTGGCGACGGGCCTCTTTGATCGGGTCTTTGGCTGCCCGTTCTTCAACGAATTTCTGCTCAAGAGCAAAAAACCGCTGGAGGAGGCGGGCGAAAAACTGATGGCAGGCGGGTTCATCCCGCCGCTCGCGGCCGGCGTCTTTCTTGGCGATGAATCGCTGGAAGACACGGCCCTCTTCGCGGTGACCGAGATCTTCACCCGCGACGACCTCGACCGCGTCGTCCGGCTGCTTTCTTAAATTTTCGCCACCAAGGCACAAAGACACGAAGATAATGTTGATAATCATATGGGAATCAGGATGTTCATGTCTCATTACTCCAGCACTCCAAGACTCCATTATTCCATTGTTCCCCTCCCGTCTTTCTTGGTGACTTGGTGTCTTAGTGGCTAAATCAAGGGAAAAGGGTCATGAAGGTAATATTTGAAAAAAGCGTCCCGGGACGGGAAGGCTATTCGCTTCCCCGGGACCGGTTCGAAGACATCCCCCTGGACGACTGCATCCCCCCCGCCGCCCGGGGGGAGAAGAAGGCCCTGGTCGAGGTCTCGGAGGTTGACGTTGTCCGGCATTTTACCCGGCTCTCCAAGTTCAACTACGGCATCGAGGACGGCCTCTATCCCCTGGGTTCCTGCACGATGAAGTATAATCCCAAGGTCAACGAGCACCTGGCCTCGCTGGACAGCTTTCGCCACGCCCACCCCTTCGCCCCCGAGGCCGCCGTCCAGGGCTGCCTGCAGATCATGTACGAGCTGAGCGGGCTTCTCTGCCGGATAACCGGGATGGACGCCTATACGCTGGCACCCGCGGCCGGCGCCCACGGCGAACTGACCGGCGTTTTGATCATCCGGAAGTATTTTGAGGACCGGGGAGAGAAAAGGGGGAAGATGCTGGTCCCGGATTCCGCTCACGGGACCAACCCCGCCTCCTCCGCGATGGCCGGGTTCAGGATCGTGGAGCTGAAGTCGAACGACGCGGGGACCGTTGACATCGGGGAACTGGAGCGGGCGATGGACAGCACCACCGCCGGGCTGATGCTGACCAACCCCAACACGGTGGGGCTGTTCGATGACCGGATCGACGAGATCGCCCGGATCGTGCACCGGAAGGGAGGCCTTCTCTACTACGACGGCGCCAATCTCAACGCCACCCTGGGCCTCCTCCGCCCGGGCGACACCGGATTCGACGTGGTTCACCTGAACCTCCACAAGACGTTTGCCACCCCCCACGGCGGGGGTGGTCCGGGCGCCGGCCCGGTGGGGGTGAAAAAATTCCTCTGTCCCTATCTCCCCTCGCCGGTTGTTGTCTTTGACGGTGGGAAATACCGGCTCCGAGACCCGGGCGAGAAGAGCATCGGGATGATGCGGGCGTTTTTCTGCAACTTTTCGGTCCTGGTCAAAGCCTACGCCTGGATCCTCTCGATGGGACCCGGGGGTCTGCGGGAGGCCTCAGAGGCCGCCGTCATCAACGCCAACTATGTGCTGGCGAAATTAAAAAACTATTTCCGCCCCTCCTACGGCGGCTTCTGCGCCCACGAGTGCGTGCTGACCGGCCGCGATTACAAGCAGTACGGGGTCAAGACCTTGGACATCGCCAAGCGGCTGATGGATTACGGCTACTATCCCCCAACCATTTATTTCCCCCACTTCGAGCCCCACGCCGAGGAGACGATGATGGTGGAGCCCTGCGAGTCGGAAGGGAAAGAGACGCTGGACGACTTTATCGCGGCCCTGATCAGGATCTCGGAAGAAGCCCGGACCGACCCGGAGCTGGTGCGGAACGCCCCCCACACCACCCGGATCCGCCGGACCGACGATGTCCTGGCCGCCCGCCGCCCGATCCTTCACTACGACGACGAGCTTCGGATGAAAGACAAGCTAAACTACCGCCCGGAAGATATCACCTTCTAAAAACAGCCCCTTCCTCGGTAGAGGAAGGGGCTGTTTTTAGAACGTCGAGCATGACCCTCAAATCAACCCGCGCAAAGCGCGGGTTGATTTGAGGGTGTCCATGCTCTTGTTCTCCGCTCCCTGTCTACATGGCAACAGGGGTAAGCGTGAAGACGCGGGCAAGGCCGCTTGCGTCCTTGAGGTCACCTCGACGAAGCGCTTCGCGCACATCGTCCAGCCTGTAGGCGTCGTCCAGGGAAAGATATGGGGACCAGCCGGTGTCTGAGTCAATCAACTCCACATCGACTTCTGCCACGTAGTCTCCCTCATGAACGAGCTTCGTGTGATGCCTGGTTGTCATGTCCTTCTGCTCCTGAAACCATTTGTCCATTTGGCTGCATCCAATGGTTAGACAAGTTACTGTTACTAATGAGAGCGGGTTATAGGTTGCATCCATCACGATAGTCATTGCGAGCGAAGCGAAGCAATCCCGTCATTTTGGATAAGAGGTGGTTATGAATGAAAAAATAGATTGCTTCGCCCCTTCGGGGCTCGCAATGACATTTCAGGGTTTACCGGACAGCCCCTCAAGGGCTGTCCCCGATCTTGATTCTCTAAAAATGCCCCGGCAAGCCGTTATTTTTTCTGCTGGGCATACCGAAAAGTGTTCCCGAGGCGCTCCAGGCCTGCAGAGCAGTCACGGTTTGGCAGGCAGGCCTCGATGAGCACGAGTTTGTCCTTCTCCTGAGCGGCGATTTTCATGGCCCGCTCCAGTTCTTCCTCCGTGGTGACCCGGAGACCGATAGCATGGGATCCATCATCAAACACCTCGGGCAGTCTTGAGTATTGCCACATCTGAATGTCGTTATACGGACCGTCTTCATGGAGGACCCGTTCGATCAGATAGCCGTCGTTGTTGATGACCAATATCAGGGCGGGACAACGTTCCCGGATCAGGGTGGAGACCTCCTGCGCTGTCATCTGGAAGGCGCCGTCACCGGTGAGCACTACCGGCCGTTTTTTGGGACGCGCCAGCGCCACGCCTAATGCTGCCGGGGTACAGTAACCGATGGAGCAATAGAAGGCTTGGACAATGAAGTTCTCAGCCTCTTCAATATGAAATTCAGGGGCTGCGCAGAAGGCGTCACCGGGTTCTGCGAGAAGAATCATCTGGTCGTCGAGAAAATGGTTCAGACATTCGTATAGGCGGGGCGCTGTCAGAACACACGATGCCTCAGGCACGAACAGTTTCTTGGGATGATAGGATTCAGCCGGATGGGAGGCCAAGTAAGAACGAGGTTGAACCGCCAAAGTCAGCCTTCGGATGAAATCTCCCAATTGTATTTGATGGTAATAATGGTTGCCGACACGGACCTGGCCTCCTCCGGCGGCAATCATCCGCCGGTTGTCGAGATTTACGCTGAACAGGCCCGTGTCCAGTTCGGTCATCCAAACCCCGAGAGACAAGAGGCAGTCGGAATTCTCTACCTGTCGGCGGACCGCTTCCCGGCTCCAGCCACCTTGGTAGATGCCTTCAAACTGTGGATGAAGCTCCGGCAATACAGACTTACTGCTGAGCATTGTGGCAAAAGGAATCTCCGCAGTTTCAACCAGATGAAGTGCTTCGCTCCCAAGGCCGAGCCGGAGCAATTCCACGCCGGCCAGCAGCAGGGGATGATCGGAGCTATTGAGCATCTCCGCGGCCTCTGATACGCACTCTGCCAGGCTATCCTCGTCGGAGGACAATGGTGTGTGATCAGGTAGTTCCTCCGGCGGGCGACATGGGGCGTAAGCTATATCGGCAGGGATCTCCAGATATACGGGCAACTTCCGAGCGACACAATTCCGGATAACGCGGTCAATCTCCTCAGGAGCGGTATTGGGGTCCGTCAGTAGGGCCGCATCGGTCGTCACTTTCCTGAAGATCTCCAACTGCAGGTAGTAGTTGGAAACGAGGTGATGAACCAGGGCGCCCGATTCTCTGCGTCGGGCCGGCGGGGCTCCGCTGATGACGATCAGGGGCACATGCTCGGCAAATGCCCCTGCTGCGGCGTTCAAAATGCTCAGTCCCCCGACACCATAAGTCACAACTGCGGCACCTACGCCGTTTATACGGGCATAGCCGTCTGCTGCATATCCGGCGTTCAGCTCGTTGCAGTTTCCTACCCATTGGATGGGACTGGCAACAACCGCGTCCAGGAAATCCAGTACATAATCCCCGGGAACGCCGAAGAGGTGTCTAATACCGATTTCCCGCAGGCGACTGAGAAGGTAACTGGAAACCGTGTAGCTCGCGTTCATCAAGCTCTCCTTTACTCAAGAATTGTGGTCATAACGAGAAGCTAAGCAGCCGGAAGGGGACATAAAAAATCATACTACCCGAAAAACCGACGGCAAAAACAAAACGTCTGACAGCCACACCAGCCCTTCCGGTCAGCTTGAGCGGGTAGTTATGCCTTGTTTAGGAAACTTTATCTGCAAACCTGCCATTGATATACTTATGAAGTATGCTGGAAATGAGGGTCTGATAGGGGAGACCCTCCTCCACAGCTTTTTTTTGGAAGTGAATGAGGTCCTTTTCGGTCATGCGAATGTTGACACGTTTGTCTTTTCGCAAGGTTGCCCTTGCGTAGTCCTGATAGCGTTTTACT
The DNA here is from genome assembly GCA_043804695.1 of PVC group bacterium. GTDB lineage: Bacteria > Auribacterota > Erginobacteria > Erginobacterales > Erginobacteraceae > CAWGIE01. The sequence goes on from JAZDIV010000106.1 coordinate 63,016, forward strand.
TCCTTCTTGAAGTTCGGAATTCTCCGCCATTCACCCCGCTCGACAGACTCTAGGATTTCCTTTTCTTCATTACTCAGTTTCATTGGAGTCACCTCTTAGATAGTGTTTTGTCATTTTACTACTAGGTATGATGGTCTTTAAAAAGACGCCGCAATTAGTCTCAACAAAAGGAACGATATAGGCATAGTCTTCAACTTCGATAATGAATATACGCTGGCCGGGGTATTTCTTCTGGTTCGGATGTACCATCGCATCGAGAAGTCCTTCATGGAGGAGATGAAAAATAATCTCCTCAAAAGTGATACCTCTCTCTTGGCGTAACCATTCATTCTTATCTGGATTCCAGTCAAAATATTTCATGATGTAAACATAGCACAACGTGTGCACGTTGGCAACATATCTTTTGCTTCTTTTAAGGTATAACGGAGAGCTAAACTGCCGGAAGGGGCCGACGAAAAAAGTATGCTACCCGGAAAATACCGGCAAAAAATGAAACGTCCGATAGCTGCACCAGCCCTTCCGATCAGCTTGAGCGACTGGTTATGTCCTGATACCTTGTCAAAATTTTTCTTTCTATATTTTCAGGGGAAGTCAGCAAGACCCCTGCCGCCTTGGCGGCAGGTGAATCAGTTCATCAGCTAACACCAGCGCCACCAAAATCCAAAGACCCCCGTCACTTTATGTGACGGGTGAATGAGTTCATCTGCTACAACGAGTTCCCGAACCCCCCGAGAGGGAGACCCCGTTGGTTAGCCTTTAAACTTTCTCCCCTGCCACCCGAGGTGGCAGGGGCCGTTTTGGTTTTGCTGCCGGATGTAGCTGTTGAACTAATACTCCGGCGAGACAAGCTCGCCGGGGGTAATTTAATATTCTATGACATAACGGAGAGCTGAGCAGAGTCGGCCTAATGACGGGCTTGCCCGGCGATTAGGCCGAGTTCTGCTCCAGCGGCTGGATAGGCGGAGCGCAAGCGAAGCCTGTCAATCCGAGGGAGCAGCTTGCTGCTCAGCTCTCCGATAAGCGGGACCGCTTGCGGTCCCGCTTATCGACCAAGCTCAGCTGCCAGAGCCCGCATCGCGGGCTCTGGTCTGCTGGAGGGAATGCGTTAGGCGTATTCGAAGACTGGCGTCTCGACAGTTCGAATGGGATTCTTGTTGCTCCGGATGGTTTGTTGGATATGCTCGACTGTCTCAGGAGCAAAGAACTGTTCTCCCGTTTCTCTACACACTCGAGCAGGAACATGTTCAATGAGATAGAACTTTCCATCATGTTCGAGACTGTAAGTTACGGTTGTTTCAATCATTGTTTCTTTCATGAGGAATAACCCCCTCGTGAGGTTTCCTTACGGATTTCAAAATTTATCCACAAATCGTCATCTGGTTCATATAGCGTAATAAGTTTTATCAGAGGACGACTTAGATAACTACACTGAAGATGGAGTGGTCTGCCGGTTAATGTAAAGCCCAGGATTAGACAACTGGCCCCATATTTATCGTCTGGATAATCTTCAATAATTTTACTCCTGTTCGAAATTGCCTCCTGAATCTCAATCACGTTAATATTGCGGATAATACTCTGATCAACCGCATGTTTTGAAAACTCATATTTTCCTTGAGTAATTTTTTCCTGGATTGCAAATAGTATATCCATCATGTGCCAATCTTATCATTAGTATTTCGTTGAAGTCAATCCAAGCATTCCCAACGAAAAGCTAAGCGGCCGGAAGGGGCCTCCGGAAAACTCTGACTACCCGGAAAAACACTGGCGAAAAATAAAACGTCCGATAGTTTCACCAGCCCTTCCGGTCAGCTTGAGCGACTGGTTCTGAGGCGTTTTGTTGCTTTCCCGGAAAATATTGGGCAAGCCGATCGCTTTTGAGCCGGAACGTCACCACCGACCTTGTGTCGGTGGAACGATGATTGATAACTACACCAACCGTCACACCCCACAGTATATCCCCCTCCCCCCCGCGCGGTGCGCGGGGGGGGCGGGGGGGGGGAGGGGGGGTTCACATTTTGGTTTTCAGTCCTGATGCCCCAGGGGTAA
>JAZDIV010000107.1:0-9371 GCA_043804695.1 PVC group bacterium
ATTTTTTCTTCGAAAAAATCAGAGTGGGTTACCTTAAGCCAACAGAAAAATCATATCCCGGAAGACAAATGTTGGCTGATGTTGGAAAGGCTTTTGTATATTGTTGCCTCGGTGAAAATATCTTAATTAACCAACAGACCCCGATTGAATCAATCGGGGTCCATTATAAAGTAGCGAGCGCAGCGAGCTAATTTATAGTAAGGAGGTCTAATATGGGTTTGAGCATAAAAGGCATGGTTTTTGACAATGACAACACGATCGCCAAGGTATATCCGAATCCACGGGAGTACTGGCGCGATGTCTTTCTAAAAGTTGTCAGAGAGTGCGGGGGGGAGGTCCCGGCGGGCCGGGAAGATGAGTATATGCTCTCCTACTATACCGGCAAGGGATTCATCGACAAGCTCGCGACCATCGGGCTCAAGACCAGCTGGGATGAATTCCAGAAGGTGAAGGGCATCGTTGACGAGAGAGAGAGAGTCGCTTACACCCGGGCGGGGAAAGCCGGTTTGTTCCCCGACGCGGTGGAGATATTCAAGTATCTGGAAAAGAAAGGGATTCGGTTCGCGGTCGCGACCTTCACCACCAGGGCCGTGGTGTTGGAGGCCTTTCGCCAGAAACCCGGCGTCCCCCATCCCCGGGGGTTCTTCGACTGGAATGACTCCCTCCGGCTGAAGCTGGAAAAACCGAATCCGAAGATCGCCGAGATCGTCCTCGATCAGCTGGGGCTGCAGGCGGAGGAGACGGCGATGGTGGGCGACCGCCTGACCGATATCATGATGGGGAATCTGGCCGGGATGACGACTTTTCTGGTTGAAAGGGTCGAGGAAGACGGGGCGGACCTGATCGAGACGATCCGGAAAGAGATCGATGCCGCCCGGTTCGACCCGGAGTCGAAGATCAAGGTCCCGGACTACCAGATAACCTCTCTGACCGAGATCATTCCCATTTTAGAGGGGCGGTGAATAAAGTTTTACGGCAATAATTCATTACCCGGATATCGAGACCGGAATGGAGTGGTGGAGTGATGGAATGATGGGGTGACAGCGCCTGCCTGCCGCAGACAGTGAATCGCCATAATTTATCCAGCCCGTTTTTTATCCCGATTCGGGGACCGGTTAAAATCTCTTCTTCGGAGCTCAGATCTCCCTCAATTAGATAGAGTTCTTTTCCCTTGGCCAGGTCCCACCCGTTCAAGGCCAGGGTGATCTCCAGAGCCCGGGTCAGCTTGCCGGGGCCGTCGAGAAACCCCTTGGCCGTCTTTCCCGCCCGGTTTGCCAGCATCCGTTCCCGCCCGTCACGGGGCTCCAGCCCCCGGATCAGGACAGCGCCGGCAGTCCCTTCTTTCTTTGCCACCACGTTCAAGAGATGATGGGCTCCGTAACAGAAATAGACATAGGCTCTTCCCGGCGGTCCGAACATGATCCGGCTTCGGGGGGTGGGGCCCCGGAATGCGTGCGAGGCGGGGTCGCCCGGTCCGGTATAGGCCTCGGTCTCGACTATCCGGCCGGTCATCAGTTCCCCCTCGACCTCCCGCACCAGGATTTTGCCCAGCAGCTCCCGCGCCACCAGGATCGTGCCGCGGTTGTAGAAGGATGATGGCAAGGGTTTCATCAAACGGCAGCAATCAGTAATCAGTGATCGGTAACCACAGATCACTGATCATTGTTTATTATCACGATGTATTAATTTGATTTCCTTCGGAATACCGCCAGCATTTCCATATGAGGGGTATGGGGGAAGAAGTCAAAGGGCTGGATGATTTCAAGATGATAATTGTTGAGAAGGAGCGCCGCCTGAGTCAGGAAAGATTCGGGATTGCAGGAGGAGTAGACGATCCGCTCCGGCTCGATCTCCAGGATCCTTTTCGCGACCTTCTTGCTGATCCCGGGACGGGGCGGGTTGACCACCGCCACGTGGAACCGGCGGCGCCACCGGTCGCGGTGGCGGAGAAGAACATCCGCGGCCTTCCCGGCCAGAAACGAGAGATTGCCGCGCCGGTTTAATCCCGCGTTTATCCGCGCGGTTTCGACCGCCTGCTCGTCCACTTCGATCCCCGTGACCGCTGCCGCCCGGGAAGAAAGAACCAGTCCGATCGTCCCGCTTCCGCAGAAGACATCCAGGATGTGTTCATCCCCCGTCAGCGCGAGCAGATCCTTGAGCACTCCGTAGAACGTCTCCAAAATGAACGGGTTGACCTGGAAGAACGAAAAGGGCGGGATCCGGAAGGTCAGCCCGCCGATGTTCTCTTCCAGGAACGGCTCTCCCCGGATCAGGGACAGGCGCTGGGGGACGACGGCGTTGGAGGGACTGTCGTTGACGGTCCGGATCAATGACGCGATCCGTTTACCGGACGGCAGCCCCTCGATCGCCTGTCCCAGCTTGGCTTCGTCGATCTCTCCCCGGGAAGTGGTGACCACATTGATCAGGATCTGACCGGTGAATTTCCCCTCCCGGATCACCAGGTTCCGCCAGAAACCCTCCCGGCGGTACGGGTGATAGGCCGGCAGCCCGCTCCCGCGGGCGAATTCGGTCACCGCCGCCGTGATCAGCGGCGCGTCTTCCGGGCCGATCCGGCACTCGTCCAGCTGAAAGATCCGCTGCGCCCGGTCCCGCCGATGCAGGCCGCAGATCGGTTTGCCTCCGTCGCGGTCAAAGGTCAGCTCCATCTTGTTCCGGTAGTGAAAGACCCGGGGGGAGGGGATGATCGGCTGCAGGTCGGTGGAGATCCCGCAGTCCCGGAGCAGCGAACGGCAGCGTTCGTCCTTCATCCGGAGCTGCATCGGATACTCCAGGTCCTGGAACCGGCAGCCGCCGCATTCTCCAAAGTGCCGGCAGATTGCAGGTTGGACTCGTTTCATGGAAAGGGAACGCCCCTTATTTTCACCCGGTGGAAGAAGGTTTTTTATCTTTAACCGCTCAACCCTCCGGAGAACTCTTGACCGCAGGCGTGAAAGAAATTACTATTATACCGTTATCCTCGATCGTATACCAGGCAATCAGCGGACAACTTTTGGCCACTAAGGCACCAAGGCACAAAGGGAAGATTTAAAGATGTAACAATTATGTTTTTGCATATTTTCTGATTATTGCTTAGTGTCTTTGTGTCTTTGTGGTAAATAATTATTGTGCGCCAGAGGCGCATCTCCTCTAGAGGCGGATCTCCTCCCGAGGCGGATCAGCCTCGGGCTGAAGCCTCAGGCTGAAAATTCCGAAGCAGTAAGTTAACCGGCGGCAGGACAAGAGGGAAAGAGATGAGCGAAAAAGAAGAACGGGTGGAAAAGAAAGAAGAACGGGTCGAAAAGAAAGAAGACCGGAAGAAGCCGGATGCCTCCCCGCCGATCGCCAGCCTGACCGATATGGTCGATCGGACCGCGGAACGGATCTCCTTTCTGAAGAAGCAGCAGGAAGACCTGAAGAAGCAGAAAGCGGACCTGGAGGAGCTCCGGCGGCAGCGGGAGGAGCTGGACGCGGTAAAAAGAGAGGTCCTCAACAACCTGGAACGGGGGATCGCCGTTCTGGACAGGGAAGAGAGCGATCTGAAGCGCCGGCATACGCTGGTCAGGGTGACCAGGGATGATTTCGACGCCATCGTGACCGAGATCAGGGGGATTCGGGAAGAGACCTGGCGGGAAGAAGACCTGAAGAACGAGCTGGGCCGGGCGCTGGCCGTGGTTGCGAAAGCCAGGAGAGAATATACCGCGGCCCGGGGCAAGGTTGACGCCCTGAGCACCCGCGGCCTGGAAGATGAAGGGCCGCCGGTCAGTCAGCCGGCGGGCTTTTCGCCTCCGTCGGCCGTTTCTCCGGGCGAAACCTTCCGGCGGGGCTTGGCATTCTGGCTCCCGGCCGCCCTGCTGGCGGTGCTGGTGGCGATCGTGATCCGTCTCCTGGCGTTCGTGAAGTGATATGTTCTCCAAGAAACGATATCTTCAGTCCCGGATCTCCGGCCTCGATAAAGCGATCGGGGCCATTTCGCGGGAGATCAGGCTTCTGGAACGGGAGCGGCGAAAAGAGCAGAAACTCGCTCTCGCCCGCTCTCCCGTCCGGGGGGGCGCCGACGACGCGGCCCGGCGGGAAGAGGATGACAGGCGAAGGCTGGCCAGTTACCTGAGCACCGGGTCGTTTCAGACGATCGCCCAGCACAAGTTCAGGAGCGACCTGGTCCGCCGCCGCCGGCTGCTGGTGGGAGGGGGGATCGTGATTCTGCTCGCGGCCGCGTTCATTATCTGGCGGGCCGTTACCTGAGCTGAAGACGGCGCCGGGAGGGGCGTTTCCGCTACCCGCCTGATCCTGCGGCCGCTTCCAGAGAGGGTTCCCAGTGGGCTTCCTCCCATCTGCCGTCCGCTCCGTAATACCCTTCAATCCAGGTGTGTCCCTCCCGTTCCCGGATCCGCCAGTAACCGGGAACCCAGCGCTGGCCGGTCCAGTAGCCGGGAACCCACTGCCGGGGCTGTTCGGTGACCTGGTAGGTGTTCATCGACTCCCAGGAGCCGGAAGGGTATTCTCCGGCGCGGTCGTGGATGTTGATCCGGATGTAGCCTTCCCGGTTGGCGGGGCCCCAGTATCCGGGGAGCCTGGTTTGCGCCTTCATCGTGTCCTGATTGAGGGGCGACCAGTAGCCGGAATGCCAGCGCTCGTGTTCGTCTTTCACCGCGCTGATCCATTGATACCCGTTTCGGGCCCGGGGGCGCCAGAACCCGGGGATGACGACATCTTCGCTGATCGGGATCTCGGGCTCCCGGACCCGGTCTTCCCGGGAGCGGTGAAGTGTTTCCCGGAAGTCGACGGCCGGGAGAGGGGGCGCCGCGAGCATGAATCCGATCAGCACCGGCAAGATACCCTGGATGATGAGAATGGTTTTTTTCATAATACCTGTCCGATACGATGTGCCTTCCCCCGGGAGGGCAGCCCTTGATCGGGCGTTCAGAATGTGGTAAACAGTACCATCGGCGATCGATCAATGCAAGGATCATAATTGCCGCGCATAATTGCCGCGCCGCCGTTCCGGACCGGGCGGCGGGGGAATCCGGTCAAGCGGTTTTGCCGGGAGGGGGCGGCGCGCGCTGAAAAAGACAAAAGTCCATGAAAGAGGATCTTGACTTTCAAATCCGGTTTTTTGAGGATCTTATCCGCGACGATCCGGATTTCATCGATGCCCTGCTCCCCCTTGCCGATGCCTACACCCGGAAGGGATGGTTTGAGAAAGGGCTGCGCCTCGATGAAAAGCTGGCCGGTATGCTCCCCCGCGATGCGAGTGTTTTTTACAATTTGAGCTGCAGCTATGCCCTTCTCGATCAGGAGGCGAAGGCGCTGGTGGCCCTGAGGCAGGCGCTGGAACTCGGCTACGACGATCTCTCCTGGATGGAGCAGGATCCGGACCTGGCCGCCCTCCGGCGATCCGACGCCTACCGGAGACTGATCGATGAATATTTCCCCCGGCGGGTGCCCGATAGCACTGTGTAATATGCTGATCTGCTCATGAATGTGTGAGCCCCGATTTTACCGGGGTAGACCGCGCGAGCCATACCTTACTCGAAAAGGTATTTTAGGCGGCTTATTCTCGAATATGGCTTGGATTTTACCACGGAGATCACGGGGACCACGGAGAAAAAATAGATCAATGGATAGATTTTGCAAATTTTTTGAAATTCTCCGTGTTCTCTGTGTCCTCCGTGGTTCTAATTAGTTTTTTCCCAAGGGATACGTTTTTCGAATAGGGTAGAGCTGATTTATGACGGGCGAGCAAGCCCCCTTCAGACTGGTTACCGACTTCATCCCCCGGGGCGACCAGCCCCGGGCCATCAGGGAGCTGGTCAGCGGTCTCCGGGAGGGGAGGAAGCACCAGGTCCTTCTCGGGGTCACCGGTTCCGGAAAAACTTTTTCGATGGCTCATGTCATCGCCGAGGTCAACCGCCCCGCCCTGGTCATTGCTCCCAACAAGACCCTGGCCGCCCAGCTCTACGGCGAGTTCTCGATGCTTTTCCCCGACCAGGCGGTGGAGTATTTCGTCAGCTACTACGACTACTATCAGCCGGAAGCCTACATCCCCTCGACCGACAGCTACATCGAGAAGGACTCCGCGATCAATGAACAGATCGACCGGATGCGGCATGCCGCCACCTATTCGCTCTGGACCCGCCGGGATGTCATCATCGTGGCCAGCGTGTCCTGCATATACGGGCTGGGGTCGCCGGAGGAGTACCGCGGCCGGGTCATCGAGCTCCAGGTCGGCAAAACGATGGACCGCCGGCAGCTCCTGAGTTCCCTGGTCGGGATGTTCTACGAGCGCAATGACCTTGATCTCCACCGGGGCGCGTTCCGGGTCAGGGGAGACGTGGTCGAGGTGTTCCCCGCGTACGAGTCGTCCCGGTCGCTGCGGGTCGAGTTCTGGGGGGACGGAATCGAACGGCTCTCCTGGGTCGACCCCCTGCGGGGAAAATGTCTCGGCGAGCCGGAGCGGGTGACGGTGTTCCCGGCCAGCCATTACGTCACCTCCGATCTCAAGCTGAAGCGGGCAATCGCCGGCATCCGGAAAGAGCTGGCGGACCGGTTGGAGTTTTTCCAGCAGCGGGGCAGGCTGCTCGAGGCCCAGCGGCTGGAGATGAGGACCAATTACGACCTCGAGATGCTGGAAGAAGCGGGCTTCTGCAGCGGGATCGAGAATTACTCTCGCCACCTCGATCACCGCCGGGAAGGGGAACCACCCGCCACCCTTCTCGATTACTTCCCGAAAGATTACCTGCTCTTCATCGATGAAAGCCACATCACCGTGCCCCAGATCGGGGGAATGTGCCGGGGGGATCGCTCCCGGAAGACGACCCTGGTCGAGTACGGCTTCCGGCTTCCCTCCGCCCTTGACAACCGGCCCCTGACTTTCGCGGAGTTCGAGAGCCGGGTGAACCAGGTGATCTATGTCTCCGCCACCCCGGCTGAATACGAGCGGGAAAAAAGCGGCCGGTGTGTCGTGGAGCAGATCATCCGTCCCACCGGGCTGATCGATCCCGCCATCCAGGTCCGGCCGGCGGAGAACCAGGTGGATGACCTCCTAGTCGAGATCCGGCGCCGGACGGAGCTGGGCGAGCGAGTCCTGGTCACCACCCTCACCAAGAGAATGGCCGAGCATCTCACCGGGTATTATGAAGAGCGGGGGGTCCGGGCCAAGTATCTCCACTCGGACATCACGACCATCGCCCGGACCGAGATCATCCGGGATCTCCGGAAGGGGGAGTTCGACGTCCTGATCGGCATCAATCTTCTCCGGGAGGGTCTGGACCTGCCGGAGGTCTCGCTGGTGGCCATCCTGGACGCCGACCGGGAAGGCTTCCTCCGTTCCGAACGTTCCCTGATTCAAACCTGCGGCCGGGCGTCCCGCAATCTCAACGGCACCGTGATCATGTACGCGGCCGCGGAGACCGACGCCATCAGGAAGGCGGTCGCCGAAACCGCCCGCCGCCGGCGGAAGCAGGACGCCTTCAATAAGGAGCACGGGATCACGCCCGCCTCGATCCGGAAGGACATATTGGATATTCTGGGCTCCGTTTATGAAGCGGACTACGTCGCCCTCCCGGCGGTCGCGGAAAAGAAAGGGGAATATCTCTCCCCGGCGGACCTGGCGAGCCGGCTGGATTCGCTGGAGAAGAAGATGAAGGGCCTGGCCAAGGAGTACCGCTTTGAAGAGGCCGCCGCCGTCCGGGACGAGTGGCTCCGGCTGCAGGAGACCCAGTTAGGTTTGGGATGAATTTGTTTGTCATTTGGGATTTGAAATTTGGGATTTATTTCTAACATCGGCTCCGCCAATATAGAAACACCATCCCTTATGCTTAAGGAAAAAGTACAATCGTTCCCCCCCCTCCCCGGCGTCTACCTGATGAAGGATGCGTCCGGGAAGGTCCTCTACGTCGGCAAGGCGGGAAACCTTCGGAGCCGGGTCCTCAACTATTTCCGCCGGTCCGGTGACAGCCGCCCGCTGATCCCTTATTTGATGGCCCGGGTCGACGACATCGTCTGTCTGATCACCGACACGGAGAAGGAGGCCCTGATCCTGGAAAATAATTTGATCAAGAAGCACCGTCCGCGCTACAACGTCTATTTCCGGGATGACAAGACCTACTACAGCCTCCGCCTGGACCTCCGCCGGCCTTATCCGCGCCCGGTCCTCGTCCGTCGGGTCCGCGAGGACGGGGCGGCCTACTTCGGCCCCTACGCGTCCAGCCGGGCCGTGAAGAGCACGCTCCGGTTCCTGCAGGAGCTGTTCCCCTTCCGGACCTGCTCCGACAACTCTTTCCGTCACCGGAGCCGCCCCTGCCTGTATTACCAGCTCGGCCGCTGCCGGCCCCCTGCGTGGAAAAGATTTCTCCCGGGGAGTACCGGGAGATCGTGGACGGGCTGGTTCTTTTCCTCCGGGGGAGGAAGAGGGATCTCCTGGTCTCCCTGCGCCGGCGGATGAAGGCGGAGTCGGGCCGCCTGGAGTATGAAAAGGCCGCCCGGACCCTGGCCGGCATCCGGGCCGTGGAGGCGACCCTGGAGAAGCAGAAGGTCAGCCGTTTTGGGCCGCGCCCCCGGGATGTCATTGCTTTAGAATGCCGGGGGTCCGTGAGCGTCTTCCAGATCCTCTCGATCCGGGACGGGGAGATGGTCGGCGGCCGGACGGAATTGTTCAGCCGCGTCTTCCCCGATGACCGGGAGGCGATGAGCTCCTTCCTGGCCCAGTTCTACGGCGGCCGGATGCCGCTTCCCGACGAGATCGTTCTGCCGTTTCGGCCGGCCCATGCCGCCGCCCTGGAAGATCTTTTGAGCGAGCGGAGAAAGGGCCGGGTCAAGCTGACCGTTCCGGAGCGGGGAGACAAGAAGCGGCTCCTCGAGCTGGCGCGCACGAACGCCCGCGATGCTCTCCGCCGGCGACTGGCCGCGCCCCGGCTGGAGGAGGTCCTCGAACTGCTTCAGAAACACCTGGGACTGCGCCGTTTCCCGAAAAGAATAGAGTGCTTCGACATCTCGAACCTGGGCGGGAAGGAGGCAGTGGGATCGATGGCGGTCTTCGTGGACGGGGAAAAATTCCCGGCCGGATACCGCCGTTACCGGATCAGGACCCCGGCCGGGCCCGATGATTACGGAATGCTCTTCGAACTCCTTGGCCGCCGCTTCCGCAGGGCGGTGGAGGAAGGGAATCTGCCGGACCTGGTCGTAGTGGACGGGGGAAAAGGGCAGCTCGGCGTCGCCCGGCAGGCGCTGAAAGACCTCTCTGTCCGGCACCCCGACGTCGTCGCCCTGGCCAAGGAGAAACGACTGACATCGGGCCGGGTGGTCCGGGACCGGGTGTACCTGCCCGGCCGCAAGAATCCGGCCGCCCTCCGTTCCCGCTCCCCGGCGCTCCA
>JAZDIV010000108.1:0-2431 GCA_043804695.1 PVC group bacterium
GATGGAACGATCCAGATTCTGCAAAAGGTATGCAACGGCTGCGGTTCATGTGTGACGGCCTGCCCTTTCGGGGTGATGGAAGAGGATGGCGAAGGGGGAGCGCCCGCCAAGTGCACCCTCTGCAGAGAACGCAGAGAGGGCGGCGCCCCACCGAGTTGCGCCCAGCACTGCATCGGCAGGGTGATGACGCTCATCGACGAAGACCGGTTTGAAGAATGGCGTCGGGGCCGGTACGCCTGGAAAACGGGCAGGATCGCCTACGTCTCGGACAAATGGGCCAGCCTGGGACAAGCCTTGAAAGGGAAATAGCCATGTCGCTCGATTTCGAATTTACGCTGGAACAGAAATTGATTGAAGAAAGCGTATGGCGCTGGGCATCCGGCTGGCTGGAGCCGCAGATGGAGGCGCTCTATGAGAAAGATGAGATGCCCCCCGAACTCTTCCGGGAGCTGGGCAAGCTCGGCGTCAACGGCATCGTCTTTGAAGAAGAATATGGCGGCACCGGGCTCGGTTATGTGGAGACCCTTCTCATCTATGAAACCATCGGACGGGTGAGCAACGCCTTGGCCATGACAGTGGGTGCAAGCCAGACGCTCTGTTTCGACAACTTCAGACGGAACGCCTCCGAAGAGCAGAAGAAGGCGATCCTCCCGAAGTCCTGCAGCGGAGAGTATATCGGCTGCCTGGGAATCACCGAACCAAACTCCGGCTCCGATGCGATGGGGATGACGACACGCGCCGAAAAGGTTGGGGACCGCTACAGAGTCAACGGGAGCAAAACCTTCATCACCAACGGAACCGTCGCCGATTTCATGCTCTTCTACGCAAAAACCAGCCCGACTCGCGGGGCGCACGGGATTTCCGCCTTCTATTTCCTCACCGACGGCATGCAGGGGTTCCACCGGGAAAAGATCAAGAAATGGGGTATGCGGTGCTCGCCGACGGCCCTGATCACCTTCGAAGAGATGGAGCTGCCCGAAGAAAACCTGATCGGGGGCCTGAACCGGGGCGGTGCGATCCTGACCAACGGCCTCTGCACCGAGCGGATCACCCTGAGCGGCTGCTGTCTTGGTTCCCAGCGGGCCTGTCTGGAGCTGAGCCTCCGTTACGCCCGGGAGAGGGTGCAGTTCGGAAAGCCGATCGCCTCCTTCCAGTTTATCCAGGGAAAACTGGCCGACATGTATACAGGCTACATGGCCTCAAAATTGATGGCCTACAGCGCCGCATCCTACTGCGACTCGCTGACGAACAAGGTCGGCGGAAAAGGAACCGATCTTGATCGCAAGGCGGCAGCCGCCCTCCTCTTCTGCGGCGAGATGGGAACGAAGATCGCCGCGGACGCCATCCAGATCCACGGCGGTTATGGCTACTGCCAGGAATACGCGGTTTCACGTCACTACCTGGACCAGAAGCTCTGGGATATCGGCGCCGGCACCGCGGAAGTCCGCCGGATGATCATCGCCAGAGAACTCCTCCGGGATAACTTCCAGAGCGGCCGCTGATGGAAAACCCAATTTTTCGCACAATCGGCATCATTTTAATCTCGCTTCTCCTGCCGGTCCTTTATTGTGTCCAGATTGAGGCGCGCGAAGACAGCGCCCATCTTGTTTTTCAAAAGACCGCCATTCCCGGCAAAACAGTGATTTACGCTGTTAAAAAGGGGGATTCTCTTGCCGCCATTCTCCGAAGGCAACGGGGAGAGCAGAAGGAACGTGTCCCTTATGACCTGATCCGTCGGTTGAACCCGGAAATCAGGGATTTGAACCTGATCTACCCCGGGCAGAAAATCGTACTCCCGGCACGGGAAACCTCAAAACCTCCCGTAGCGCCAAGCAAAGTTCGTAAAAAAAGCGATCCCCCCCCTCCCATATACAAGATCAAGGAAAAAGATTCCATCAGTCGCATCCTTCTGTCCGAACTGGCTGTCAACCCGGAGGATATTCTCCCGATATACCGTTCCCTCCGCGAGCTGAATCCCGATATCGACGACCTGAACCGCCTCCCGGCTGGTCATACGCTGACGCTCCCCCAAAAATTCGCAAAACAGAATCGCGCCCCGGCGGTGGAATCTTTCCCGCCCGCAGTGCGTCCGGTGGAGAATGCCCCTACCGAGACGGCCATGAAGACACCGCAGACCGCAGAGCACATTTTAGGAATCATTCGGCCGGTCGTCAATCGGATGAAGGGCACGCTCATCGCCAAGGGGAATTACTTCATTCCCCTCAAGGGGGTAGGCCAGATCACGATCGACTGTTCTCTGATACCCGCGGTCGAGTTGGAGGAAGGAACGACGGTTTTCCTCGATTTCGGAAACCGTCTGTCGGGGGAGACCAAAGACCTGATCGGACAATCCTGGAAGAATTATCGCTTTCTCCCGGGGGAAGAACTCGGCGACGGCCTCACCGGCCTCAAAGGAGTGATCCGCCGTTCC
>JAZDIV010000109.1:0-10969 GCA_043804695.1 PVC group bacterium
CCTGGTTTTCGGGGTGATCGCCCCCCTTTCCCTGCTGGGGATGATTCTGGGCTGGGGCGGGCGGCGGAGACTGCTTCTCCTCTATTTCTTCATCGGGGGCTACGTCTTCTCCACGATGCTTTATTTTGTCAACTCCCGCTACCGGCTGCCGCTGGTGCCCTTCCTGCTCCTCTTTGCCGGATATAGCTTCTACTGGTGGCGGGAGAGGATCCGGCAAAAGCGCTGGAATAAGATTATTATTTCCCTCCCGGCGCTCCTGCTCCTGGTTGTCTGGGTTAACCCCGGGCTGATAACAGAACCCCGTTTTGTCCTCAACCTGGGCGCGGGCCACAACCACCTCGGCACCTACTACTCCCAGCAGGGAGACATGGACCGGGCCCGGGCCGAGTTCGAGAAAGCTCTCCAGCTGGAGCCGTACCGGCCGGAAGCCCATTACAATCTGGCCAATATCCTGTTCAAGCTCGGCGATCTCTCCGCGGCGGAAAAAGCATACGAGGAGGCCATCCGCCGCAACCCTTTCTACGAATCGGCCCACCTGGCCCTGGCCATGCTCTATGAGCAGCGGGGGGAAGAGGAAAAGGCCCGCCAGAAGTACCGGGAGATTATCCAGAACCTCCCCTCCAGCACCCGGGCCTATCTCGGGCTGAGCAAGCTTCTGATCGCGAACGGCCGGGCGGAGGAAGCAGTGGAGATCCTGAATAAAGCCGTCTCGATCAGCCCCGATCTCCCCGAATTCTATCTTTTTCTGGGCGCGGCGCATGAAAAAAGCGGAGACCCGACCGCGGCGGTCGCGGCGCTGGAAAAAGGGACCAAGTCTGTTCCCGGAGACGGACGCCTGCACCTGGAACTGGGATGGCGCCTCGGCGCCCTGCCCGCGGAAAGAGAGAGAAGCCTTTTCCACCTTCAGGAAGCCGTCCGGTTGATGCCGGAGAATGCCGTCGCCTATCTCTTGCTCGGGGACTTTTACTACCGGTCGGGAGACCGCGCCGGAGCCAGACGGGCCTGGCTGACGGCCCGGGAGCTCAAACCGGATGACCCGGAGATCGAGAAGCGGCTGAAAGTCGCGGCCGGCAGCCTCACGCGGTGACCTCTCCGGGAGGGGGGACATCCGCCTCCCGGCGGCCGGCCATGAACCGCAAGCGGCTCCAGCGACCCCGATGAAACCACCAGGTGACCAGCAGTCCGTTGAGAACAGCCTCCCCCAGAACGGCCTGCCAGATGCCATCCAGGCCGGTAAGCCATGACCCCGGCCAGGCCAGGGCGATCACCATGAGCAGCAAAGAAAAGCCCGTGATGGCCATCGGCCCCACTGTGTCTCCCGCGCCGTGCAAGGATTTTCCCAGGACCAGGGTCACCGAGAGGGCGAGAAAGGAGACGGCGAGATAGCGGATGAAGACCGCCCCGTCCAGCAGCACCCCCGGATCCCGGTTGAAGACGCCGACCACGCTCCCCGGGAAGATCAGAAAGAGGGCGACGACCGGCAACAGCATGAACTCATAGACGCCCCAGGACAGCCACGCGGTCCGGCGGGCCCGATCCGGCTGTCCGGCGCCCAGGTTCTGCCCGACCAGGACGCCTGAAGCGTAGCCCAGCCCGATCCCCGGCATGACGACGATCGCCCGGATCCGGGCCCCGATGCCGTAGGCGGCCAGGGCCGCGGTCCCGTAGCCGGACACGAACTTCAAGAGCACGATCATCGCCAGGGAACGGAGCATCATCTCCAGGGAGCTGAAGAAACCGATCCGGACGATTTTCCCCATGACCCGGAGGTCGATCCGTCGGAACGCCCCGGCGAGATCGAGATGCGACCGCTTCGACCGGGCCAGGAAGATGATGACGGCCACCGTGACCAGCCGGGAGAGAACCGTGGCCAGGGCGGAACCGTGCACCCCCCGGGCCGGGATCACGCCCCACCCGAAGATTAGGACCGGGTCGAGAAGACAATTCAGGGCGGCGCCCAGCGCCATGACCTTGAACGGGGTCCAGGCGTCCCCGGCGCCCCGAAGGGCGGAGCTGAAGGCGACAAAGATGAAGATCGTCCAGGCCCCGGCGCTGATGATCCGGAAGTAGACCACCGCCAGCTCCAGTACGTCCCCCCGGGCGCCCAGAAAGCCCAGCAGGGGCCGGGCCAGGAACCACCCCCCCAGCCCGAACCCGGCGGAGAGGAGAAGGCTGAGGTGGAATGACTGCCCGACCACCAGCGCCGCCGCCCGGTACTGACGGGCCCCCCAGCATCGGGAGACCAGGGCCAGCGTGCCCATCGAGATGCCGATTGCCACCGTTATCAGGAGCGCGATAATAATTCCGCTGACGGTGACCGCGGCCAGGGCGCCGGGGCCCAGCTTCCCCACAAAGAACATGTCCACCAGATTAAAAGTGCTCTGAAGGAGGCTGGTGGCGATGGTGGGTATTCCCAGATGAATGACCGCCCGGAATGTGCTCCCCTCGGTTAAGTTTCTGGGGGGACGCATCTTTCAGTCCGGGAAGAGGTTGACCCGGAGGAGTCTGCCCAGTCTCTGGAAATGGCTGAGCCAGCGGGCGGCGGCCGCGTCGCCGTCCGCCTTCCGTTTCTGGAGCGGCCCGAGGAGCGCTTTGCCGATCGCGAAGTACCTGTTCTGGGCGTGCCACAATGATATCTTGATCGAGACGGGTTCCAGGGTTTTTAAAAAGGACTCCACCCGGTTCAACCGGCCGCTGTCTTCGGGGGCCTGGCTGAACCGGTCCACCAGATCATTGAGCCGGGCGGTGGCGTACTTTCCCAGCTGGTCGTCATCCGGCGTGAATTGCCACTTCTGCGCCTCCTGCACCGCCTCCCGGAGACGGGAGATATTCAGTTTTTCGGCGGTGAGCGCCTCGCGGAGCTCGGCGTTGACCGTGCAGTGCACGGTCCAGGAGAGGGCCGGCGGCATGGACAATCCCGCCTCCTTCAGGGCCTGAATGATCGGATAGTGATACTCGGCCAGCTTCTTAAGGGTCGTCTCCACTTCCAGCACCGTCCCCTCCAGGACGCGGCGGACCATCTTTCTCCGCTCATCCGGCAGCAGCTGTCCGGGGCCGATGATGCGATTGGGAAAATATTTATCCATCAGACGGATCATCGAGGAGAGGTCGCTCTTGAGAAACGCCTCTTTGAGACAGGTGCCGAAATCAAGCGGGCCGCTTTCCCCCGAGGCGTCCCGGACGCCTCCCATCAGGGTGTTGTCCCCCAGGTAGAGAGCGGCGAAATCGACCTCCTTCTCTTCCATCGTCGCTCGGGAGCGAAGCAGGGCCGTGCCGACGGCCAGGACCCGTTTGCCGGCCCGGGTCCGCTCATACCATTTCTTCTCCACGACGTGGCTGTAGAGCTCCGCTTTTTCCGGGTAATCCTGAAAAAGAGACGAGATCCCGTACTGGGCCCCGATCGCCGAAAGGCTGACCCGGGAGGGAAGCACCTTCTCACGGTAGACCCGGGCTCCGTCCTCGAGCTGTTTGATGTTGCTGGGGGCGCGGGACAGCTTCGAGAGAAACTGCTCTTCCAGCCCGCCGGTCCCGCATTCTTCCGCCAGCTGAATGGCCCGGGTCGCGTACTTCAATATCTGCACGGTCTCCAGCCCCGAGATCTCATCAAAGAACCAGGCGCAGCTGGTGTACATCAGCATCGCGTGGCGTTCCATCTCCAGCAGCTTCAGGGCGGTAATCCGCTCGGGGACCGACAGCTCCCGGCGGGCCTGGCGGCGGAGGAAATCTTCACTGTGCCCCGGGGAACGGTCCAGGATCACCGAGATGTACTCATCCCGGGCCCGCCAGGGATCGGGAAAAACTCCCTCCAGACCATTTTTAAAGACCGGGATCAGGCTGTCCCGCAGCCAGTCCAGGGCTTCCCGGAGCGGTTGCCGCCAGGCCTGTGTCCAGCCCCGGTGCATCCCCGAGTTGCATCCGCAGTTCCCCCGCCAGCGCTCCACTCCGTGGGCGCAGCTCCAGGAGGAGTTCTCCACGATCTCCACTTCATGTGAGGGCGGGTACTTCTCGAGGTACTCCCCGTACACGGTGAGACGGACGTCCGTCGCGGTCTGGATGTAGCGCAGGCAGGCGGCCAGCGCCATGTCTCCGTGAGCGCGGTGATGGCCGTAGGTCTCCCCGTCGGTGGCGATGTGGGCCAGCTGGGGATAGGGCGCCGCCGGGGAGAAGGTGTCGATCAGCCGGCGGGCCAGCCCCTCGCCGTTCTCCAGGAGGTTCGAGAAGGCGATCTCCTGTGAAGGGGGGCCGTCATAAAAGAAGATGGAGATGCTTCGGCCGGAGGGGAGGAGACAGCGGTAGGGCATCTTGGGATCGACCCGCCCCCCCTCCACGCTCTCCCAGTTCGGACTGCCGATGGCGCGCACCCTCCGCGCCTGGGAGGGGGCCAGGATGGTGAAGAGGATACCGCACCCGGCGAGCACTTCCAGTGTCTCGGTATTGACCGCCGTCTCCGGAAGCCACATCCCTTCCGGCTGCCGTTTAAACCGGCGCTGAAAATCCTGGATGCCCCAGATAATCTGGGTGCGCTTATCCCGACCGTTCGCCAGCGGCATGATCAGATGATTGTACGCCTGGGCCAGCGCCGAACCGTGGCCGGAAAACTGGCGGCGACTTTCCCAGTCCGCCTCCAGGATCTCCCGGTAGGTCCAGGGGCTTTTCTTCTCCATCCAGGCCAGCAGGGTCGGCCCGAAGTTGAAGCTGATCTTGGAATAGTTGTTGACAATGTCGATGATCTGCTGCTGCCGGTCCAAAACCCGGGAGGCGGTGTTGGGGGCGTAACATTCAACGTTTATCCGTTCATTCCAGTCGTGGAAAGGATAGGCCGACTCCTCGGCCTCGACCACCTCCAGCCAGGGGTTCTCCCGGGGCAGCTGGTAGAAATGCCCGTGAATGCAGATGTATTTGCCGTTGTTGTTATTCATTATAAATTAGCTCGTTATAAATTAGCTCTCTGCCTCTTGCTATCTATTAGACGCGCGGAGCGGAAAGATCAACTATTATTTTCCTGAGGGGAGAATCTCCCCTCAGGAAAATAGTATCATGGAGAGATCCCGTTCATACTTCTTCCCCGCCGGACTCGACCGGCCGAGGAACTCGATGATTTTTACGTACGCGTCCCGGGCGACCCCGTCTTCAAAGGACTTATCGATCCGGAGAACCTGCAGGAGCGTATCCAGCGCCCTTTCATACTCCCCGCCCCGGGCATAGATGACAGCCAGGGAAAAGAGGGCCGGCGGGTCCTCCGGCGAGGCTTTCAAGGCGGCCGTTATCTCGTTCAGATCGGGGACGGCCAGTCTCTGGAAATAGATCCGGGAGAGCATGGGAGGAACCTTGTCATACCCGGGGGTCCCCCTGGTGACGGCGGCCAAATATTTTTCCGCTTCCTCGAACCGGCCCTGCTGGAAGGTGATGATGCCCATCCCCAGGGAGGCGGCCGGGTTCCGGGAATCCCCCTCCAGGAGCTCGCGATAGATTTTCTCGGCCTCTTCCCAGCGGCCCCCGGCCAGATAGCCGTTCGCCTCCTCGATCCTCGGGGCCTTTTCATCGGGGAGGATACCGGAGATGATCTTTCGCACCCGGTCGGCCGGGAGCGCTCCCACGAACTCGCTGACCACCTCACCCCCGGCAAATATCTTCACGGCGGGGATGCTCTGGATCCCGTACCGCGCCGCCAGCCCCGGGCTCTTCTCGACATCGACCTTGGCCAGAACAATCCGGCCTTTCTGCTCGGCCACCGCCTCTTCCAGAACCGGGCCCAGCATCCGGCAGGGGGCGCACCAGTCGGCCCAGAAGTCGACGATCACCGGCAGCTCGCGGGACCTCTCCAGCACCGTCCGGGTAAAATCCGCTTCCGCCGCCTCGAAGACATAACCGGATTTATCCGTCATAACGATCCCTCCCTTTCGCTCTCTTATTTTCCCGAAGGGAAAATAAGAGGCGGCAGTATTCGTTCGGGAGCCGGGCATAGAAAGAACAGGCCGTCAGCAGATGCTCGATCGGGACCCGCTCGTCGGGCTGATGGGCCAGTTCCTCTTTTCCCGGTCCGAAGCCGATCGTGGAAATGCCGTGCCTCCCCATCGTGCTCACCCCGTTGGTGCTGAACCCCCAGGTGCCGACAGCCGGTGTTCCCCCCCCCGATCAGGGTCAGTGTCTCCCGGGCGCTCCCGACCAGCGGCGACTCCTCATCCGTGACCCAGCCCGGAAAAAACTTTCTCCCCTCCAGAAGAGCCCCGCGGTGAGACAGCTCCCGGTAGATCGGAACGGTGATCTCGAAATGAGCGTCATCGAAAAGAGCCCGAATCTCGTCCCGAAGATTCTCTTCCGTCTCTTGCGGACAGAACCGCCGGTCGATCAGTATCCGGCAGGTATCGGGGACCGAGTTCCCGCTCGGGCTCCCCGACCGGATGTCGGTGATGCTGATCCGCCCGCGGCCGAAGGCAGGATGGGAGTGAAGCCGGGGAGCGATCTCCCGGATTCTCCCGATCAGGGGCGTCATCCGGTAGATCGCGTTCTCTCCCTTCTCCGGGCAGAAGGCGTGGGCGGAACGGCCGGCCGCGGTCACCGCCATCTCCAGGTGCCCGAGCTGCCCGCGCTTGATGGTCAGGCCGGTCGGCTCGGTCAGGATCACTCCTTCCGGCCGGAACTTTTCCTTGACGATGAGGTGGTCCCAGCAGAGGCCCTCGCAGTTCTCCTCCTGGATGGAAATGACGAGGTGAAGAGTGCAGTCAGCCGGCAGCCCCTGTTCTCCGATGAGGCGGCCGGCATAGACCGCGGCGACCACACCCCCTTTCTGATCTACCGTCCCCCTCCCCCAGACCCATCCGTCCCGTTCGAGGCCCTGGTACGGGTCGCACCCCCAATCGGCGATCGCTCCCGGCCCCACGGTGTCGGCGTGAGCGTCGATGGCCAGCGCGTGCTCTCCGGAACCGATCTTTCCCAGGAGGTTGCCGATCCCGTCGTAATGAATCTCTTCCCAGCCCGTCTTTGCCATCTCGGCCGCGATCCGTTCCAGCACCGCCCCTTCCCCCCCGCTCGGCGACGGAATGGCGACAATCTCCCGCAGAAACCGCACCATATCGGGGGTCAGACCTTGTTTATCTAACTGTTCCCTGGTTCTCATTTATCCAGCCTGCCGGCCCCTGGCAATCTACTTTTTTATAAATTAAAGAAGCGAGATTTATACCACGAGACCGCGCGCCATTTAAAGAATAAAACAAGCTCTGGCCCTGAAATGGTGCGATAAACAAGGTCTGACCCCGCTATTTATGCCGAAAGATGGAGATGCGGGGACGGTTATAGATCATGTCGTGGGGCGGGAAAGAGCCTCCGAACCGGAACCAGAGAAGGCGGGGCGCGCGGTCGAATTCCTTGATCTTTGCATAATCCAAGCGGCCGGCCAGGAACTCGCGCCAGAGTTGACACCGTTTGATGTCATAGCGTTCCTTCAGCCGCAGGATCTGGCGGTAATCGAAGTCGGTGGCGATAATGTATTGGGGGGCGCTCTGGAGGGCCGGGAGGAGACGCGCATACTGCTCGACAACCAGCCCGGTCCCGGAGCGGTCCAGGGGCGGATCGTCCAGGAAGATGAGACCGGTCTCGGTCTTGATCAGCCCAATCCGGGCGGGGGTCGGGATATTCTCCTCCAGCCAGGCCTTGGCCTCAATCCGGACGTCGGTCCGGGACAGCAGGGCGGTAAAGGCAAGCGCCTGCATCCCCAGCCAGAGGGCGCCCAGCAGCCAGACGGTCCTCAGCAGCCGGCCGGGGAGCGGCCGGGCAAAGCGGACCTCGAGCAGGCGGCCGGCCCAGAGAGAGAGGAACGGGAGCATGGGGATAAAGAAACGGGAAAATTTCACCACCGGGATTGAGATCAGAATAAAATAAGGAATCACCCAGGAGAGGATGAGCACATCCGCCTTCCGGCGCCGATAGAGGGCGAACAGAAAGCCGGCCAGCGCCATAATCCAGAATACCCCCCCACCGGCGTAATACAGGACATAAAAAATCTGGTAAAATGCCGCCGGCCGGGTGTCGATGAAGATGGGTCCGTGGCCGGAAAAGATGAGATAGTGAGACTGTGCCCGGAGGTCGGCCAGGAACTGCCTGTACTCGATCAGGGAATACGGCGTGGCGAGACTGAACGCGAACAATGCGGCAGCCAGACCTGCCAGCAGAGAAGGGTCAAGAATACGTTTCAGAATACTCCTCTTTTCTCCCCGTTCCCGGAGCAGGTGAGCCGCCAGGAGGGGAAAGAAGGCGAACGCCCCGTTATATTTCGTCGCCGCCGCCACACCGGCCGCCCCCCCGGCCAGAAGATAGCACACCGTCCGTTTCCGGGTGAGGACCGCGGCGGAGAAGAAGAAGGAGAGGACGATCAGGAAGGTCACCGGGACATCCACGGTCGCGTAGTGCGAATGCAGCAGATGAAGGGGCACCACCGCGAGCAGGAAAGCCGCGCCGAGACCGGTCCGGCGGGAATAAAGGCGTTTTCCGGTCAGAAAGACCAGGCAGACCGTGAGGGTTCCCAGAAGTGCCGTCCAGAGGCGGCCGATGAAGTAGAGCGGCGTCTGCTCCGGGCTGAGTTGGAGGAGCGCGGCATCTCCGCCGAAGAGAGCGGCCGCGGCGTTATAGAGGCGGTAGGAAAAATGCAGCAGGTAGAGATAGAATGACGGCATCCCGAACCAGCGGGGATTGAGCCCGTCCCGGAAAAAGAGGACAGCCCTTTTTACCGCTGTGGGCTCGTCGCCGTGGAGCAGATAGGGGAACCCGAAGCGCAGGCCGATCAGCCTGACCGTAAAGGCAAAAAGCAGAATCAAAATAAGACAGATGAATGAGGATTTCTGAGATAATCTCATTCGCGCAGTAAAAATCATAAATAACGGTTGGCTTGAGGGAGAAGAACTAAATTAGCGTAACAGAAAATCAGGTGACCAGTAGGAAGAATATCAGAAAATCAGAAGATCAGGTAGGCGCCCCGGCAGTGCCTGATAACCTGATATCCTGGTATTCTGCCCACTGATATGCTGATAACCTGATATCCACTTTGAGGATAATCACCTCATCCATTCAATCCCGGGACATAGCTAAAATATAAAGTAAGAGCCCCGGTGCCATGTCCTATTTAGTAGCCTCCGGAAAAAGATTCTCCCGATACCAGCTCGATCGAGTGGCTGGTCCCGATCCGGTTGGCGCCGGCGTCCATGAGCTGATGGGCGAACTGACGGGTCTTGATCCCCCCGCTGGCCTTGATCAGCAGCTCGTCGCCGACCACCTCCCGGATCAACCGGACATCTTCCACCGTCGCTCCCCCCTCCACCGTTCCGGTCGAGGTCTTGATGAACCGGGCGCCGGCAGCCTTGGCGAGGCAGCAGCCGCAGATCTTCTCGACCGTGTTCAGGCTGGCGGTCTCCAGGATCACCTTGACCGGCTTGCCCTCGCAGGCCCGGACAACCTGCTGAATGTCATCGAGGACCATGCAGTAATGCTTGCTCTTGAGGGCGCTGATGTTGATCACCATGTCGATCTCCTGCGCCCCCCGGTTGACGATGGCGTCGTGAGCCTCGAAAGCCTTGGCTACCGGAGTCATCTGTCCGTGCGGGAAGCCGACCACGGCGATCGGGGTCACGTCCGACCCGGCCAGCAGCCCGGCCACGTACTCCACGTTGCTGGAGTGAACACAGACGGCACGGAAATGATACTGTTTGGCCTCCTCGACCAGCTTGTCAAAGTCCTCCTGGGTCGCTTCGGGGTTGAGAAGAGTATGGTCGATGATGGCCGCCAGTTCACGGTCATAGTTCGGTTCAGTCATGTGATTTTCTCCTTTTTAGTTTACCGATCGGACGGATCGGACGGATCGGACTGATTATTTCCCCGCCTGTTCTCACGCCAACGCCAGCAAGAGCGCCAGGCCGATCAGGACGATCCCCATCAGCATCTTCAGCCGGGGAAGATTTTTCTGTGTCGCGTGTGCCAGTGTATGCCAGGTGAGCCCGAAACCGGTCAAGATCATAACAGCCAGAAGCGGCAGGACAAAGAGCAGATTATAAAACAGCAGGTACAGCCAGCCGGCGGTCCGGGTGCCGGCGGTCCGGGACATGACGATGATCGCGGGGAGATAGACCTGGCCGGTGCAGACAGCCTCGAAGAGAGTGACCAGAAAACCCGTGACGACTGCGCCCAGAATGAGACGCCTGCCTTTGAGATGACCCGAGATCAGTTTATGGATGCGGAGCTTGACCGGTTTCGGCATCTGGATGAGGATCCGCCCGGTATCCCCGCTTTTCCGGTACACCAGGGCGTCCCGGAAACTGAGCAGGCCGACCAGACCGGCCAGCGCCACCGCCGACCAGCGGATGACCTGGGAGACCAGACGGTAGGCGCGGAGCATCACGATAAAACGGAACGCCCCGATCCCGATCAGCAGGTAGGTGACATAGACCGCGGCGGTGAATGTCAGGCCGATCGCGATAACCTGGGAACGGCGGCGATTCTGCATCGTCAGGAAAGATATGAGAAAAATCATGGTGGCGATGGCGCATGGGTTCACGCCGTCCACCAGTCCGGCGGCCAGGATGCCGGCGAAGGTCAGTTCGTGGAACCGGGTCCAGACCGGATCCTCGCCCTCCCCTCCCGGCACAGCATCAAGAGGCTGCCATCGTCCGGGATCTTCCAGGTATTCCCTGATCAGAGCCTCCCCCCTCGCCATGATATCCGCGGCGCCGACCAGGTAGTCCTGGGGCAGAAAAAGCTCCTGCGGAGACGGATCCCCGACGCCGTAGCGTTTCTCCATCTCCAGCATCAGCCGGAAACCGTCCTCCTCCTCGATCTCGTGAAGCCGGAGATCGATCACCCCCGGGTATTCCTCCGCCAGGGGCCGGAGCAGGGTCTCCTTGATCTCCAGGCACTCGGCGCAGGTCCGGGAGCCGAAAAAATGAATGACCAGCCGATCCTCCGCCGGCGCCGGATGCGCCGTGAA
>JAZDIV010000110.1:0-22963 GCA_043804695.1 PVC group bacterium
CGCCCGATTATTAATCCGACCGTTGTAGGATTTACATCAAGGATCGCGGTCATTGCGAGCGTTAGCCGAAGCCGCGAGCAAAGCGTGGCGGGAAGCAATCTCTTGCTGTGCATAGAGTTGAGATTGCGTAGCCTGTCCCGAGCGATAGCGAAGGATCTCACTCCTCGCAATGACATGTCCATGCAATTATGGACTGACTAATAAGTAACCACAGAGGACACAGAGAACACGGAGGATGAGGATACTCAAAAGGGTATAATAAAAATTCTCGGTAATCCCGCCGAAGGCGGGCAAGCTCCGTATTTACCCCGCTTCGCGAGGTCTCGGTGGTTTACATTCTCTTCGTGCCTGCGCGCTGTAGCGCTTCGGCGCGCAAGCGTGTCCTTCATGGTGATTAAAAGTCTCAGTCCAGCAGATGGATGATGAGCCCGGAGCGGAGCTTGGGTTCGAACCAGGTGGATTTCGGCGGCATTACCATCCCCCGGTCCGCGATCTCCATCAGCTGGTCGATCGAGGTGGGATAGAGCGAGAAGGCGATCGCGTCGCCTCCGTCGACCTGCCGCTGCAATTCATCCAGCCCCCGGATTCCGCCCACGAAGTCGATTCGGTCGTCTTTCCGGGGATCGCCGATCCCGAGGATGGGGGCGAGAAGATTCCGCTGCAGGATGGAAACGTCGAGCGAATTGACCGGGTCATTTGCCGGAAAGCTCCCGTTCCGGGCGGTAAGCCGGTACCACTGCCCGGCCAAATACATCCCGAAGGTGTGCGGCTTTTCCGAGCGGCAGGGACGGCTGCCGGGAAGGGAGCTGATCTCAAACGATTCGGCGGCCCGGCGCAGGAACTCTTCCGGGGAGAGACCGTTCAGATCGCCGACTACCCGGTTGTAGTCCATGATATGGAGCTGGTTGTGCGGAAAGATGACGGCCAGGAAGTAATTGTACTCTTCTTCGCCGGTGTGGGAGGGGTTCGCCGCCCGCCGCATCTGCCCGACTTTCGTCCCGGCAGCGGACCGGTGGTGCCCGTCGGCGACATAGAGACGGTCGATCCGGGCGAAGATCCCCCGGATCTTTTCCAGTATCTCCGGGTCATCGATTTTCCAGAAGGTGTGCCTGACCCCGTCGTTTGCCGTGAAGTCGTAGATGGGGACGTTCCCGGTCAATTCCTCCGTCAGGGACGTCATTTCTTCATCCGCCCGGTAAGTGAGAAAGACCGGGCCGGTGTTGGCGTTGAGGGTGTCGACGTGCCTGATCCGGTCGGTCTCCTTCTCGGCCCGGGTATGCTCGTGTTTTTTGATGATGTCATTCTCATAGTCCTCGATCGAAGCCGCTGCCACCAGGCCGGTCTGGGCAACCTCGCCCATGTTCAGGCGGTAAAAATAAAAAGAGGGTCTGCTGTCCTGGATCAGAATACCTTCTGCAATCAGCCGGTCCAGGTTTTCCCGGCCCTTTTTGTACACGGCATCGTCATAGACATCCGTCTCCTCCGGCAGGTCGATGTCCGGTTTAACCACATGCAGGAAACTGTGGGGTTTATCTCCGGCCATGATTCTGGCTTCCCGTGAATCCAGAACGTCGTAGGGCGGAGAGGCGACCGCTTCCGCCTTCTCGGGGGTCGGCCGCAGGCCTCTGAACTCTTTGATCTTAACCATAGTATAACTCCTGGTCCATTATCCGTTTAATAAACAATAAATAAATCAGGAACTTAGCGCTTCGCGCTAACTTCGTAGCGGCGACCTTCAGAGGCTGTCCGGTAAACCCTGAAATGTCATTGGGAGCCCCGAAGGGGCGAAGCAATCTATTTTTTCATTCATAACCGCCTCTTATCTAAAATAATGGGATTGCTTCGTCGCTGCGCTCCTCGCAATGACCTTTAAAATGCCTAAAATCCGAATTACCGGACAGCCTCTTCAGGTCGCCGCTATCTGGCAGCCTAAAGGCTTCCGCTACGACATTTATTGTGCGCCAGAGGCGCATCTCCGCCTGAGGCGGATCTCCTCCCGAGGCGGATCAGCCTCAGGCTGAAAATTCCGAAGCAGCAAGTTAGCGCCTTCGGAGTAATTTTCTACCACTAAGACACTAAGACACCAAGAGTAAAAAACAAATAGAGATCATTAAGTAACCGCTTTCATTAATTTTTTTGTGTACTTAGTGTCTTTGTGTCTTGGTGGTTGAAATTAAAATCTTTTCATTATCGTTCATTGTTGGTTTCCCATGGTTGATGAGGTTGGTATACTTTACACATGCCTGAAGAAGACATTTATTACATCAACGGAGCGTATGTCCCCGCCGGGAAGGCGGCGATCCCGGTCAATGACCTGGCGTTGCTCCGGGGGTACGGCGTCTTTGATTTCATGCGGACGTACGGCAAAAAACCGTTCTGTATTGAAGAACATATCTCGCGCCTGAAAGAGTCCGCCCGCCTGACCGGCATCCCCTTTCCCTGGTCGGTTGAAGAAGTGATCGGGATCGTGAAGCAGACCCTGGACCGCAACCGCCATGACGAGTCAAACATCCGGGTTGTTGTGACCGGCGGCCCCAGTCCTGATTTCCTTTCCCCGGGAGGGAAGCCGCGGCTGCTGGTGCTGGTGAGCAAGCTTCGGCCTTTGCCCCGGGAGTGGTATTCCCGGGGGGTGAGGGTGATCACGATCGCCCGGCGCCGTTCGATCCCCGGGGCCAAGACGATCAATTACCTGTCCGCGATCATTGCCCTTGAGGATGCCCGGAAGCAGGGGGCGGCGGAGGCAATCTGCGTCGATGGCGACGGGACGGTGCTGGAAGGGCAGACCGCGACCATCTTCACCTTTATCGGAGACCGCCTGCTGACCAACGAAAAGGGCATTTTACCCGGCGTCACCCGGGGATTGATTCTTCGCCTGACGGAATCCGTCTTCGAGCAGGAGATACGTGATCAGACCATTGGCGATCTGCGGGGAGCGGACGAGATCTTCATGACCGCGTCCAACAAGGAGGTGGTCCCGGTGGTGGGGGTGGACGATACGGTTATCTCCGGAGGAACGCCCGGCCCCCGGACCCGGAGGGTGATGGAATTATTCAGGGAATACACCCGCCGCTTTGCCGCCGGGGAAATATAACAGGACCCGTACTCGGCGGCGAAAATCATGCTCGTGATTTCAGGTGGACTTCCCTGGGAACCGCGTTGCGGCAGCCATTAACCCGATTTATTCATGAAAATTTATAATTTTCATGAATAATCCGGGTTAAAACCAAGAATAATTATAGTAAATAATAGGGGAAGCATTCACAACAGGGAGGAACCGGGAGATGACGAAGGCATATCACATTCAGCTCGACCGGAAGCTGATCCGGAACGCGAAGGTAGCGATCCTCCCGGGCGATCCGGCCCGGGTTATCAGGATCGCGGAAAAACTCAGCCCGGAAAGCCGGGAACTGGCTTTCAACCGGGAATACCGGTCCTGCCTTGTCCCGGTCAGCCGGCATGACCATGTCCTGGTCATGTCGACCGGGATCGGGGGACCATCCGCTGCGATCGGGATCGAGGAACTGGCCGTACTGGGGTTGACGACGTTTGTCAGGATCGGGACGACCGGCTCGATTCAGAAAGCGCTGAAAGTGGGGGATGTGGTGATAACGATCGGCTCGGTCCGCCTGGACGGCACTTCAACCCACTACGCCCCGCTCCCGTATCCGGCCGTCGCCGATTTTTTCGTCACCCGGATTCTGGTCGAGGCGGCGGAGAAAGCGGGGATCGCCTTCAGGGTGGGGATCACCGCCTCGAGCGACTCCTTTTATCCGGGACAGGAACGGTATGATTCTTTCTCCGGCTATGTGCTCAGGGAATTCCAGGGTACGATGAGAGAATGGCAGCAGCTGAATGTTCTCAACTACGAGATGGAATCATCGGCGTTGTTCGTCACCGCTTCCGCGCTGGGCTTGCGAGCCGGCTGCATCGCGGGGGTGATCGTGAACCGGGCCGCCTCGGAGAAGATCAGGAAGAGCGATGTCCGGAAAGCGGAGAACAATACCATCGAGGTGATCAGGAAAAGCCTCCCCGATCTCATCGCCACGGCCGGGGGATGGAGGCCTCCTCTTCGAGGGAGGGGAGGCGTCCGGTTCGGACGGTGACGGTCTGCTCCTCCCCCTTGCGGAGGATGGTGACCCGGACCGGCTCATTGAACGCGTGGCTGATGACCGCCTGCCGGACCGCCAAGTCCTCCTGTTTAGGTCATTGCGTTTATTACGCGAAATCCGCGACAACCTTGTCAGGAAGATCCGGTTATCCGGCAGGGAAAAACGGAGTACCGGTCAGGCGAGCCTGATCACGATCCAGCCGGAATCGGGGTCGTTGCCCGAAACGGCCAATCCGGCCAGGATCTTCCATTCATGCTTCGCGGTCACCCCGATGAAGGTGGGGAGGGCGTTCTCCGGGAGAATGACGGTGGTCTCCCAGTCGTACTCCTCTTTCGCCTTCAGGGTCTGCGCCCCGGCGACCTCGATCTTCTGATCGTGGATGGCGGTGGTCTTCTCTATATCCTGCCTGGCCTTCTCCACCTTTTCGCCGACCTGCCGGGCGATCTCGACGTCCTTGACGACAACGGTCTCCAGGGAGGCGATCTTCAGATACACTCCCTCGATCGGGATGTCGGTCTCCGCCACCGCCGCGTGGATTCTGACTTTGAAAGGACCGCCCCGGGCGGGCTCGATCGCTTCCACGGACACTTTGGCGCCGCCCCCGGTAACGAAGTTCTTCAGCTTGCTCAAGAAGCCCATGATATCTCCCTCCTCTCATGTCTACTCAGTTAACCCGGATTATTAATCATTGTTCAACATGTTATGGATAGTAACACCGTTCAGGAGCCTGCGGCACTCTGTTTTTCCTTCCCGATCGGCCGACGCTTTAATTCTCCGGGCACTAATGCACATAATATCAGATTAAGAGCCACTAATCTTAACCATCTCTGTCAGCGGGTGCTCAGCAGGCTGCGGAGCCCCCGGAGCGGAATGATGGCCCAATCGGGACGGTTGTTAAGCTCGTAATTCAGCTCGTAGATGACCTTTTCCAGCATACAGAGATCAAGCAGCCGCTTCAGCCCTGCTTTCTTCCCGGGGAGGACGGACGCGCCGCCGGCCATGGTCTTGAGATAGGACGTGAGAAAAATATCGCTCATGGTCCGATACCACAACTCCGCCCGAAGGGTGAGAAACGCTGTTTTTTCGGGATCGTGGCCGGGGCGGAGAAAGATCGCCCCGTAGGCGGCGTAGTGGAAGGAACGGATCATCCCGGCAACATCGACCAGGGGAGAACGTTTTCGCCGCCGTTCTTCGATCGGGCGGGCCGGCTCCCCCTCGAAGTCGATGATCACGAAGTCATCGCCAGTGCAGAGAAGCTGCCCCAGGTGGTAATCTCCGTGAACCCTGGTTTTCATCCCGGCCGGCCCGGTGAGATCTTTTTCCCCGAGCAGACGGAATATCCCGGACCTGTCCCGAAGGATTTTTCTGCCCGCGGCCGCCGCTTCCGGGGGCAGATCGTCCCCCTCCACCCGCAGGCCCTCCAGCATCCGATCACTGAGCAGGCGGATGGAAGCATGGAGTTCCTCCCGGTCGGCGGGGGTGAACGCCCGGGCGGCGAAATCGGAATTGGCGGGGGCCGAGATGAGGGCCTGGTGAAGCTCGGCGGTTCGTCTGCCCAGCAGCCCGGCCGCCGCCGCATAGCTCTCGCCGGCTCGCTTTTCTTCCTCCGGGGAACCGGCCTGGAGGAAGCGGGAGACCTGCCGGAGCGAATAATTCCAGGCATCGTCCTGGTGGTGAACATAGGCCTGAAGGAGCCCGATCGTGGCCGGCGGGGAACCGGGGGAGGAAAGCTCGAGAAATCCGGCAAAAGGGGCGGTGTGGGTGAAGCCGGTCTCCTCGGTTAAGAACCGGGCCATCTCCACTTCCGGGTGGATGCCGGCGGCCGGCCGGCGGTACAGTTTCAAGATAAACGCGTCGCCGTAAACAAAAGAGGTATTGCTCTGTTCTTTTCCCAGCAGCCGGGGTTCCGGAAGCCGGCGGCCTTCTCTGATCCATTCCCGGGTCACCCGGCCCGGCGTCCCTTTCAGGAGAACCGGTTCTTGCCGGGGAGCGTCCGCTTCCGCGATGTAACGGAAGCAATCCTCCCGGAACCCCCGATCATACGCGCCATCGAAGAGGATGCTCTTTTTCCGTCCGACCGTGACCCGGGCCAGGACCGGGACATTGTCTTCGCTCCGGACGAGAGGGACTTCTTCCCCGGGCCGGCAGGAGACGGGGAGGAGATAGCGCTCGGCGCCGCCGTCGCGGTAGGAAACGGTGAGGGTGCAGAGGTATGTTGTCCCGCTTCGTCCGGTCAGGGGGCAGGAGCCGGTAATCCGGACCGCCGTCATCGTCCTGGCTTTCCCCCCGAACCAGCGGCATTGGCGGAGATAGGCGGGAAGGAGCGGCTCCAGTTTTTCCCGGAATGGTTTATGGAAAAGCGCTTCCCGGGAGGTATTCACGGGAAGGATGATGGTCTTCAGTGTGTTCTGCATGATGATCCGTTTCATCCGCGGTTTGCCGACGCCGCCCGGGCGCCCGGCGATCAGCAGAATAGTATCTTAAAATGCGCAGATGAGAACACGTAATATTATTAACCCGTTTTCATTGCGAGGAGACCGGCGAGTTGCTATACTACCGGAGCAAAACAGGCGTACCTCAATTGAGCGCAATTGAGCATGTCTCGATCGGAGCGGTCGGCAACGTGGGGGGATGATGGCGATGAAGATACTGGTTTTAAACTGCGGAAGTTCTTCGGTGAAGTTCCAGGTTATTGAAACTTCAAAAGAACTCTTCGAGAAACACGCGAACGTGGTTCATGCCCGGGGGTTGATTGAACGGGTGGGGAAGGAGGACGCGATCGTTAATTACACCCCCCTGGGCAAAGATAAGTTACAGTCTGTTGAGCCGATCGCGGACCACCGGAAAGCGATCCAGAAAGTTCTGGATCTCCTGCTGGATAATAAGGTGGGTGTCCTCAAGAGCATCGACGAGATCGAGGCGGTCGGCCACCGGATGGTTCACGGGGGAGAGGAGTTCGCTTCTTCAGTTTTGATCGACGACAAGGTACTGTCCCGGATGCGGGAGTGCTCCGACCTCGCCCCGCTCCATAACCCGGCCAACTTGAAGGGGTACGAGGCGAGCAAGGACGTTCTCCCCCGGGTCGAGCACGTCGGTGTTTTTGATACCGCTTTTCATCAGACAATGCCCCCCTCGTCCTATCTCTACGCCATCCCTCTCAGATATTATGAGAAATACAAGATCCGCCGGTTCGGTTTTCACGGGACGAGCCACCGCTACGTGTTTTACCGGTACTGCAAGCTGACCGGCCGGGAACCCTCCCGGACGAGTGCCGTCACCTGTCATCTCGGCAACGGGGCCTCAATCGCCGCCATCAAGGACGGGAAAAGCCGTGATACCTCGATGGGATTCACTCCTCTGGAAGGGCTGGTGATGGGGACCCGGAGCGGGGATCTGGACCCGGCGATCCACCAGTATGTCATCCAGAAAGAGGGGAGTGACATTGACGAATTCACCCGGGTCCTGAACAAGGAGAGCGGGATGCTCGGGTTGAGCGGGATGTCCAATGACATGCGGGAGATTCTCGAGGCGGCGGCGGCGGGGAACGAGACCTGCGCGACCGCCCTCGATGTCTATTGTTATCGCCTGAAAAAATATATCGGCGCCTATATCGCGGCGATGAACGGGGCCGACGCGGTCATCTTCACCGGCGGGGTGGGGGAGAATGCCGCTTTGGTCCGGGAAAAAGCCGCCGGTCGGCTCGCTTTCATCGGGATCGAGCTTGACCCGGAAAAAAACAAAAAGATGAGCGGCCGGGAAGGAAAGATCTCCCGGGAGAATTCCCGGGTGGATGTCTGGGTGATCCCGACCAACGAAGAACTGGTCATCGCCTGGGATACGTATCAGTGCGTTAACCCGGATTGTTCATGAAAACCAAAAATTTCCATGAACAATTCGGGTTAACATTTCCCTTTTTTCGTTGTGTCTTGGTGGTAAAAGTTACAACTATAAAGTAGCGCCTAAGGCGCTACTTTACTGCTTCGGAATTTCAATAATAGCTATGCCGATTTCAGTTTACAGATACCCCATGCTTCAGAGGTAAAACGTTGGCTGAGATTATAAGGCTATTTGAAAGGTGCTCCGCCCCGATATAATCGGGTTTGCCTCTATGATAATAGTATCGTTAACCAACAGACCCGACGAAGTCGGGTCCATTATAAAGTAGCGAGCGCAGCGAGTTAATTTATATTATGGATGAGACTCACTCCAGAGCAGTTGTTAAAATTATGAAGAACCTGGGGCGCCGGGCCGAGGGCAAGGTGGAGAAAATCAGCCGGGGGGGTCGGGTCGGGATGCTCTTCGCGGAGATCAAGGATGCCGACGGGGATAAAAGGGGCGAGCCGGGTTTCCGTTCCCGGGTGGAGCTGATCCTCTACCTGGCCCGGAGCGGCGAAGCGGAAAAGTACTATGACTTCGGCGTGATTCAGATGGCGCTCGCGGTCCGGGCCTGGGATATCTGGGAAAAACTCTGGGGGGAGAAATACCCCGATCGGGGAGATGAGTGGGAGACGGGCTTTGACCACGGGCTGATGCGGGTCTGGCGGGATAAGGTCCGCCGGCTCTTTATCGAACACCATCAGGAGAAAGTCATCCCCATGAAACTGGACGAATACGTTACCCGGCTGGTAGAAGGGGATCTGGATGAAGAGACCGCCGGGGAGATCGCTTTTTTCTTTTATAAGGCATTTCATTTATAAATTAGCGCCTCCGGCGCTAATTTAGAAGAATTGGAGTGAATTGTACCTTTTAAACGTGTAACAGACTGATAATTACTCAAGAATTAGTTTGAATGCAACTGCTCAATAAACAACGGTAAGTCCTTAGCATAATAAAACAAAACAAAATATTTTTTCCTGGTTGCTTTTTCGCCTGTTTCGGGAGTTCAATAATCGGATCTTTCCGATTATTGAAATTCCGAAACAGTAAAGTAGCGCCTTCAGCGCTACTATATAATAGCTATTATTTTTTGGAGAAAAATAATATATGGGTGAGCAGTTATTATTAAGCAATATCCGCAGCGTCCTGGCCCGCCTGGAGGAGACGATCATCTTCGAGCTGATCGAGCGGGCCCAGTTCCGGCGGAACGACATCATCTACCGGCCGGGCGCCCTGGGTCCGGCCCTCCGGGGCGAGAGCCTGGTCGGTTTTCACCTTTATGAGATCGAGAAGGTCCACGCCCGGATGCGGCGCTACACCAGCCCGGACGAGCACCCGTTCTTCCCCGATCTGCCCGGGCCGCTCCTCCCCCCCCTTCATTACGCGGAAAATCCTCTCCGGCCCGATTCCGTCAATATCAACCCCCGGATTCGCGCCGTCTATGAGAAAGAAATCGTCCCTCATGTCTGCCGTCCCGGCGACGACAATCAGTACGGATCCAGTTCGATGTGCGATGTCACCTGCCTGCAGGCCCTTTCCAAGCGCATCCATTACGGCAAGTTTGTCGCCGAAAGCAAGTTCCGCGCCGCCCCTTCCGCTTTCCGGGAACTCTGCGTGGCCGGAGATGCAGCGGGTCTGATGGAGCGGATTACCGATCCGGAGGTTGAGGCCGGGGTGCTCAGCCGGGTCGCCTTGAAAGCGAAAACCTACTGCCGGGAGCTGACGGACGAGGGAGGGAAGGCCAAGATAGATCCCCGGATCGTGGTCGACATCTACCGGCGCTGGATAATTCCGCTGAACAAGGACGTGCAGGTGGCCTATCTGCTGGAGACCGCTTCAGCCCGCGATAACTGATAACCACTAAGACACTAAGACACGAAGAAAAGAAAGGAAAGAGTATAATTGTTATCTTATCGTAGTGTTTTCTGGAGTCTTGCCCCGCCCCGTAGCGGAGCTGTACGGGGGTGTCCTGGTGGTAATAAATGGGGCCGAGGGGGGGGAACACAATATTCTTCTTAGTGTCTTGGTGTCTTGGTGGTTAAAAAAAGGGGCCGAGGTAGGGTTTAGTGTCTTGGTGGTTAAAAGCTCTGTTTTATAGGAGGAGAGATGAAGGTAGTTCAATTTATCATGATTGCCGGTGTTATTTTGATAATCTCGGGCTGCGCCTCCACGCTTCAGAAATCAGCATCAAAGGGCGACCTGACAAAGGTGAACGAGCTGATTGCCGACGGCGGCGATGTGAACGTCAGAGATGATGAGGGGTGGACCCCGATCTATCACGCTCTTCAGAATAACCATGCCGCGGTGGTGGAGGCTTTGCTCGAGAACGGGGCCGATCTCAATGTCC
Organism: PVC group bacterium; assembly: GCA_043804695.1. Classification (GTDB taxonomy): domain Bacteria; phylum Auribacterota; class Erginobacteria; order Erginobacterales; family Erginobacteraceae; genus CAWGIE01. The sequence goes on from JAZDIV010000110.1 coordinate 10,333, forward strand.
GGGATCCCAATGGGCAGACGCCCCTTTCCTTGGCTGTCGTCTACAGCGGCATCGAAACGGTGGAGTTAATGATCGCTGCCGGTGCCGCCGTCAATGTCGCGGACAGTCTCGGCCGAACCCCGCTCCACAACGCCGCCATCAAGGGACGCCCCGAGATAGTGGCGCTCCTCCTCTGGCAGGGGGCCGAGATCAACCCCCAGAACGACCTCGGCTGGACGCCGCTGGACGCCGCCGTCCGCCACCGCCATCCTGTCGTTGTCGCCGTGCTCCTGGAGAACGGCGCGATCGGATACTCCTATGAGGTGAGGGAGGATTTTATAAAGGAGAAACGGCTGACGGCCGCTCCGGTCGAACCGGTCCCTTTCCCGGAGATGGAGGCGGTTTTCGAAGAGCAGTACGACTCTTTCAGCGAACAGACGAATCTCGCCGTGACGTACTCCATCGAGTCTCTCCGGGGCCATCCCCCTTACCGGGAGTACCAATCGATCCTGGGCGCCTGTTCGGGAAAACCGGAGCAGTTCTATCAGGCGGGGAAGAACGGCTGGCTGATCGGGCCCTGGCAGGAGGTCTCCCTCAGCACCGATGGGAAACTGTATCCGGATGTGAAGCTGAGCGCCGCTCTCCAGAGCGCGGTATTGTATTTCTTCTCCGACCATCCGGCCCAGTTCAAGATCGGCGATGAGATTATCGACGCCGTTCGGTCCGGGACCGCGGCCGATGCGGAAGGAGACCGGGTGATCACCCGGGGAGAGTTTCTGCTCTCCCCATCCCTCGTAAAAAAGCTCGGCCTGGCCTCCCAGGTGACGATCCGGTTCCGGTTTGACGACAAGCCGCCCCTGACCTGGACGGTTCCTCCGCGAGTGCTTCGCGCCTGGCAGCGGTTCCTCGCCTCCGCCGAACGGTTGTTTCAATGAGAATTAAGCGAGATAGCTATCAGCTTTTTCATTTCTTTTTATATTTTTATTTTACCTGCGATCGAAAATAGATTATTGTCTGTAATTCTTGGAGAGAGAGACTGATAAAATCAAGTTCATGCCGGGTTGCTGTCGTAAACGCTGGAGAATAGAGCCTTTCGACCTGACGCTCTCCGCTCTCCGATATCATTCAGGAGCATGGATAAGTTTTGCTGATGGAATTAAAACAATAAAATTTTTACGCAGCAAAAATTTTAGGAGGCAGTGATGAAATGCATCATGACCATATTGACCGGGCTGCTTATTTTCGCCCCGCTGCTGGCGGGGGCAGAGGAGGCGGCCGACAAGTCGGTGGCTGAAGATGCCCCGGGGGAAATCCGATTTATTTTTGACTCGAAATCTCCCCCTTTCGCTTTCCGGGAAGGGGACGAAATGGTCGGTTTTGATATTGAACTGGGAGAAGAAATCGGCAAGGCGCTGGGGAAGAAAGTCACCTGGATCGACGTGCCGTTCAATATCCGGGAATACTCCAATCTCCTGGAAGCCGGCAAAGCGGACGCCGCCCTGGCGGCCATCACGATCACCAAAATCAGAAAATACTTCGTTGATTTTACCCGCCCCTACTTTTCGACCACGCTGGCCGTCGCCACCCGGCCGGAAGAAAACTGGGACCAGCGGGCCTTCGCCCGGGGATTGGAGAACAAGATCGTGGGGGTGATGAAGGGAACGACCGGGGAAGAGTGGGCCCGCGCTAATTTAAAGGCTGCCGTCAAGACCTACGACTCGCCGCTCAGCCTGATCCGGGCGCTGAAAGAGGGGGGGAATCTGGCTTATGCCGTCGTGATCGACTTGGCGATCCTCGACTACCTCCAGTATTGTTCGACCAGCATGTGCCAGACTCAATTCACGATCGTGGAGAAAAATCTGGCCCAGCAAGATTACGGGATCGCCGTCAGCAACGGGGCCTTCGATCTTCTGTCCGCTCTGAACGGCGCTCTGGAGCGGGCGGAGTCCAGCGGGGCGTATGACCGGATATACCGGAAGTGGTTCGGGGAGAAACTATCCGGGGAGGAAGCCGAGGAGAAATAACCATTGCCATTATTTCGGAATTTCAATAATTCATTATTTTTTCTGCGAAATCATAATAGGTGTACAACTTTTGACCTACAGATAATATGTGCTTCAGAAGTAGAATGTTGACTATGGTTGTAAAACATTTTTAGAGTATTGCCGATATGGTAATAATTATAGTCAACCAGCAGACCCCCGACGCACGCGTCGGGGGTCCATTATAAAGTAGCGCCGAAAGCGCTATTTTATAAAAGGGAGGAAGTTGATATGAAGAGAAAGGTTCCGACCAAGCTGCGGAAAGAGGCCTACACGATCTCGGCCGATTGGCTGGAGGGGCTGCTCCAGGCGGACGACAACGCGCCGCCGATGAAACCGATGTATTCCGTTCTGACCGATAAGGCGGGAAAGAAGAACACCGTTCTGGTCCGGCCGATCAAGCCGGCAGAGATCGACCCGGTTCTCGCCTTCCTCAAACTGACCCTGGACGCCGAGTACGACTACTACGACATCGTCGGGGCCCGGGTCTTCGCGGAACTTCTGGCCATCAAGCGGAAAAGAATGAAGGACGAGTATTTCTTCCTCGGGCTGAATAACGGGAAGCTGGTCGGGATCGCCAACGGCCGGCTGATGGACGATGAGGTGAACATCAGCCTGCACACTCTGACCTGCGAGCGGCAGGTCAACGCCGGCGGGGTTCTTTTTTACTCCAAGTGCTGGTACGCGTTCGAGGTCTGCGGTCAGGATGAGTTCTGGGCCACCTTCGAGAGCTACAACGGCTGGATGCTGGCGGGCCTGCGGATGGCGCTGCCGTCCTACCCCTGGCCGGACATGCAGCACGAGCTGGGCGGGGCCAAGATCTTTTACCTGACCCGCGAGCTCTGGGACTCGAGCATCAAGAAGGAATATCTCGAACAGGTGGCCCGGACTAGCTTCAAGCCGGCCTCGAAGGATCTGATCGAGAAGAACGAGAAACTGATCATCCCCAAGACGCTGGAAATATAAAGCCAACAAGGTTGGTAACCACGAAGGACACCCCGCAGAATGAACTTCGTTCATCGCGGGGCAGACTCCGTACACGAAGAAGGGAAAAAGAAGAGCCCCGGGAGGTTTTCTCCCGGGGCTCTTTCTTTTTATTATGTAATCTCTTTGTCGTTGCTTTTTTGATTTTACCGGGATTGCCCGGCGATTGGGCCGGTTTTTGCTTTAGCGGCATAATAGGCGGAGCGCAAGCTGAGACTGATGAGCCGATAGAGCAGCTTGTTACTCGGGCGCTGGTTCGCTATCGATATATTTCTCCGCGGTGCCCGATCGTTACGACCAGAACGCGGAGACGGTCATCATGAATCTCGTAGATTACCCGGTCTGGCCCGATCCGAATCCGTCAAGCTGGACGAGCAGAGAGCTTTTACATCCCGGTGGGCGTGGTTCATCTGCCAGTTTGCGGATGGCTTCAATGATGCGCGCGTGATCCTGGCGGTGAATCCTCGCAAGCTGCTTCTGTGCGGCCCGAAGAATATCGACGGTGTAAGTCACCCGTCGTATTCCTCCCGGATTTCCCGCACTGCTTGTTCGAATGGGATGGCATCCTGTGGGGCGCCTTTTGCGGCATCGTACGCACGGATATCATCGAGTTCCTCAAGTTCCTCGACAACCCGTTCCCATTCGACGAGGGGAAGAAGAACAGCTTTGGGCTGCTGTTTTTCGTCCACGACGTATTGTGGATGCACTGTTACCATGAGCTACCTCCGTGAAAATATAATCTCACAACCGGCACCGAAATCCAATCTTATCTTCGTCTGGTTGTCAATTCTATGATTTGAACGGAGAGCTGAGCTGCCCGGACTACGGCGGAGCCGTTTGCCGGGGTCTGTTTGAGTGATTGGTTCTGCGGCGATTTATCGTCTCAGGATACGTCAGCATTCCCGGTTTCACCGGGATCGGTGAGACGATGATTGACAACTACACCAAGCGGCACCCCCCACACTACGTCTCCCGCCCCCCCCACGCTGTACGGAGCGCGGGGGGGGGATTTTCGTTTTAGTTCCCAGTCATGATTCCACCCCGACACTTGTCCGCCGAAAACGTGTTGAAGGCGGAAGCGGGGTGGTGGCCTGGTATCTTCTTTTTCCCCTCAGCCTCAGAACGTCGAGTTGAGCGGAACCTTGATCTGCGCAACTTGTTTAATATTAATCAGTTGAATTCAATAGGTAGTGGAAATATTAATCAGTTTATTTTTGTAATACGAAGCTTTGGTAAATAGTCTCTCCGCTTTTAAACTTTTCATAAATCTTTGAATCTTTAGTGCCGGCAAACTCGAGGAACGATTGAACCAGCGGTTTGTGAATTGTTTTTTTAATCATAGTAGTCTTGCGTTCATTATCTAATTTCAAGGCTTCAACAATATTTAGAGTTATGTCAGTCTCTTTGATTAAAGTTAATCCTGATTTATATAGTGTTTTTCGAAGAACATCTATGTCCTTTTTACTCCGAAGATCAGCAAAAAGAAAGTACCCGCCTTTACGAAGTACCCGCTTAACTTGACCAAGAAAGGCATCCATTGAGCCGTAACAATGGGAAGACTCGACATTTATCACGACATCAAAACTGTTATCTGTAAAAGGTAGAGATTCGGCATTGCCAATGTCGAAAGAAAGTCCATTAAAAACATAATTCTGGTTGCAAAATTTTACTGCATTTTCTGAAAAGTCCACACCCACCATTTTTTTAGGTTTTAAATACCGTATGATATAATCTGCACCACCTCCGCGGCCACTTCCAACTTCCAGTACATTTAAATCCCTAAGGTCAATAGTACATGCGACATGATGATACAGTTGGATACAAAAACGATTATCTGCATCTGTTTTGTCTAAATAAATTCCTTCAGTTTGATCACCTAAAGGAGCATAACCATAGTTCATGAAATTCCAGTCTTTTCTTTGATAGGATCTGGCTAAAAATTGATACCACTGTTTCCACATGATAACTTTTAACTTAGGAGAAATACGACAAAACATTATAAATAGATTAGCTATCATTTCAGATATACCTTTACTGATTTAAAGATTAGAAATATAAATCAATTCTTTTTTAAGCATCCGTCTAACGGTGAGCTGGGCAGAATCGGTCTAATGCCGAGCTGGCCCAGCGATTAGGCCGAAAAGCATCTCCCCGCCCAAAAATCTATCTCACTCCCCCCCGCGCGGAGCGCGAGGGGGAGGTCAAAGATCCGGCAGTATTGACGGAGGTTAGGGGAGGGGGGGATTCCCGTTTCAGTTTCCAGTCATGATCTCACCCCGACAAGCCCCGATAAATCGGGGCGGGGTGGGGTGGTGGACTTTGGTCTTTTTTCCTTTGTCTTTTTCTCAGCCTCAGAACTTTGCGGGGCAAGCCAGGACAGTTGTTGCTTTTTAGTGCAGCTGGGAACAACTAAGCGTTGGATTACCATTTTTCCGCGACAGAAAGGTTTTTCCTATTTTTCTTGATTGACACCCGGCGGCCTTATAAGTGTTATGCTTTTCTACTTATTTTGCTGCATCTTGTCCGCAGGAATATAGAACCATTCTCTTACTTGGAGGATCGGCAAATCATTTAATTCAGTTTTAATACTAGTCCTAATATCTTCAGCCAAAGGCTGATCCGCCTCTGGCTGAGGATTTTGGATTTATTTAGGATTTCGATATTAGGATTTAGGATTTCCTGCTCGAAATCCTTTTCGAGCAGGGGATAGCCAGTTGGAGAGTCTTTTCTTGATGAGAGATAATCGATGTGGGTCAATTTGTCCGATCGTGCCGAGAAGAATATTGCTATCGACAATCGCCAGCCGGGAAATTTTAATAACACTCGAATTTTTAAGACCGGAGCGCGCAAAATCCTGGTCTTTCTCCGTTAATACTTCATCAAATTCCGGGATTTGCTGGGATAACTGTGAGGAGATCATGCAGATAAGCCAATCGTCATATGGCCCTGGGGATTTGCGAAGAATAAGAGCAGGACGAAGTTTGCCTGCGGTTTGGTCGGTTTGGGGAAATCTGAAGAGAACGATTTGACCTTCCTGGATCATTTATACTTCTCTTTGATATCTTTGACAGAATAAGAAGTCTGCTCGTTTTCCATGCCGCGCATTGCATATGAGAGGGAAAGTTTCGACCACTCAGATCTCTCATCAGTCTGGTTGAGGCATCTGTTTTTTTCCTCAATAAATTCTACAAAATCGAGAACTTCTGCCTGAAGATACTCAGGTAGAATAGAGATGTGTTGAATGATTTTTTCTGCTGTCGTCATTGTATGTACCCCCTTGATGATATAATAGTACCATCAGGCTCAGCGTTCAACTAATTTACAGCACAATATGTCAGTGGGACGATGACTGGAAACTAACAAGATTCTCCGGCTTGATGCGCCACCACCGACCCTGCGTCGGTGGAGCGATGATTGACAACTACAACAAGCGGCATCCCCCACACTACATCCCCCTCCTCCCCCGCGCAGAGCGCGGGGGGGAGGGGTTAGGGGGGGGATCTCCGTTTTAGTTTCCAATCTTGAACCCGCCCCGATTGATTCAATCGGGGCGGTGATCTCCATCCTGGAATCTGTTTTTCCCGTCTCCTTTTCTCATCCTCAGAACGTTGTGGGGCAAGCCGGGACAGTTGCTTTTTTGATGCTCCCGGAAATAAAAAAGCATGGATTATAATTTTTAACAAGTTATGGTGGTCCGATCCCGCCCCTTGTTACGCTCGAAACTTTTACTCTCGCTAAACCTTCAGAAAAATCCGATGCATAATCGAATTGTGGCTCAATGACAACTTCCCCCCTGTTATCAATAAATCCCCATCTATCACTAACTCTTACAGCTGCCAAGCCCTCGGAAAAGCTTTTAGCCTCTTCAAAAGCCGACTCAAGTATCATTACAAATTTCCCGGCTTTATCGATATAGCTCCATTTGCCACCAATGACACTAGGCCCCTTACGTTCGCCACCAATATTTACGCATGCGAGACCTTCAGCAAAATCCCATGCATGATCGAATTGCTGTTTGATAACCATTTTGCCCGTCTCGTCGATGTAACCGTATTTGCCTCCAACAAGACGGACTCCTTCCCATGTACCACCAATATTAACAAAGCTCAAGCCTTCTGAAAAATACAACCCGGCTGTATCGAACCGTGGTAGGATAATAAATTCCCCCGTTTTATCGATGTAGCCTCGCTTGTCATCTACTTCTACAAGCGCAAGGCCTTTCGAAAAGATCCAGGCCTTATCGAAACTTGGTTCTATTATTAATTCTCCTTTTTTGTCAATGAAGCCCCACTTGTCCCCAATTTTCACACTTGCCAGTCCCTCATGAAACTTAAGGCAATGATCAAAGCGAGGTTCAATAACAACTTCCCCTTTCAAATTCACATAGCCCCACTTGCCTTTAAGCTTTACGTAACCAAGCCCTTCGGAAAAGCTGCCTGTCCTATCGAACAGGGGTTCGATCGCAAACCGTCCCCTTTTGTCGATATAACCCCAGTTATCGTTATCTTTTGCAGCTGCCAAGCCGTCTGAGAAACTCAGGAGACGAGTGAATTCCGGCTTGATTACCACCGTTCCATTCTTGTCAATAAAACCCCATTTGCCTTCCAGGCATACAGCAGCAATCCCCTCGGAGAAGCTGGATATATAATCGAAACGCGGCTCGATTACTTTCTTGCCGGTTTCATCAATATAACCCCACTTCTTGTCTAACCAGACACCGGCAAGTCCTTCTGAAAATCTGTTTGCCCGAGTGAACTGTGGTTTTATGACGTATTTGCCAGTCTGGTCTATATAGCCACATTTGCCCAATTGTCCGAATGGGAATAAGTATTGTTTCTGCCGCATTTGCGCCAGGGCGCTTTCCAAGTTACATATTTCAAAGATGGCAAGAAAAATGAGAAGGGTAAGCAAAATAACACAAATGGCTTTCATTTTCTTTTAGTCGGGTCGGACCTGGGCAACTTATTTAATATTAATAAGTTGGCTCTCTTCCATTTTGCGTGGGTTGAATGGGGCGCTGTAGTGGTCAAGTTTACTTGACCTACAGCAGAGCAAGCTCTGCAACTACACATTCTCCTCTCTTAATAGCCGTTCTCTCCATAAAATTACCCACACAAAATGAAATAGAACCCTTTTTTGATTCTCCCGGGAAAAAAGCGTGGATTACAATTTTTCTGCGCTGGGAGGTTTTTGCCTATTTTTCCCTATTGACACCCGGAGGTCTTATAAGTGTCAAGAGGAAAGATTTGATAATCATATAAAGGTCAAAAAAGGTTATCACCCAATTAAAGGTGCCATACAATCAGGGTAACGGGCAATATCGCCCGAGATAACCCAAAAGGAGGTACCGGTATGGACCTTTATACGGGTATTGATCTTCACTCGAACAATGGATTCTGCGGGATCCTTAATATGGAGGGTGGCCGAGTATTCCAGAAGAAGATGCCGAATGACCTGTCAAGGGTTTTGGCGACTCTCTATCCCTTCAAGTTGGAGACCGGATCCATAAGCAGATATGCCGGGGCGGGGAACTATGCCTCCTATTGCCGGGCGGTGAAGGCTGATCATACCTCAAACGAGAAGAAGAAGAGGAAAGGCAACCAGAAGAACGGGAACAAATATCTGGTCTGGGCATCTATAGAGGCAGCCAATTTCATCAGAAGATATTGCCCGGAGGCAAAGCGATATCATCAGAAGAAGATGGCCCGAACGAATAGGGTCGTGGTCACCAAGGCACTGGCAAGTAAAGTTGCCAAAGCCTGCTTTTACATCATGCGGGACCAGGTGGACTTGGACGTGAAAAAGATGTTCGGCTGATGAATGAGTTGTGGCAGTGATCCAGGTTTGGGGTTGGTGAAAAGCCAATAGATTTGATTGCGAGGCCGATTATATCAAGATCAATTATTATAGGCGGCGTTTTGTGGTTTAGCTCCGTTCAGGGGAAGATCTTGCCTTAAAATTCCCACTTGACGCAACACCTTTAATGGGTGACCCCTGGCCCTCTTTCCCGGCTACCGGGCAAGAGGGATATCGTCGCTGCTCCCGCCGAAGTAGCACCGGGTGATGCCCCGGATCGCCCAGAGACCGGAGGATGGCCGGAAGATACCGATCTCTACCGTCCCGAATCCACCGTAATCGGCTGAAGCTGGCTGGTCGAGATTCCGGCCGAAGTAGGCCCGGGTGACACCGCGGAAGACCCAGAGGCCGCTGTCCTGGCGGAAGAGCCCGATCTCGGCGGTCCCGTCCCCGTCGAAATCTCCCGGGACGGCGTTGTCCCCGTCACGACCGTAGTAGATCCGGGTCAGGTCTCGGATCGCCCAGAGGCCGCTCTGCCGGCGATAGATCCCGCAGTTAATCAGACCGTCGCCGGTATAATCAGCCGGGATCGGCGCGTCGGTGGCACTGCCGTAATAAAGCCGATCAAGACCCCGGATCGCCCAGAGGCCGCTGGAGGGGCGGAAGATGGCGATATCGATGGTGCCGTCACTGTCATAGTCATCCGGAACGGCCAGGTCGCCCGATATGCCGAAGTAGATCCGGTTCCCTCCCCGGATTGCCCAGAGTCCGGCTGCCGGCCGGAAGACGGCAATGTCTGAGGTTCCGTCGCCGTCATAATCCCCGGGGACCGGGAGGTCGCCCGAGGGACGGCCGTAATAGACCCGGGTCAGACCGCGGACCGCCCAGAGGCTGTCCCGGAAGATGGCGATATCCGTGGTCCCGTCACCGTTGAAGTCACTGTCGCCCATCACCTGGTAGAAGGCGGTCGGCCGCGGCGACGGGGTGGGAGTTGGCGTCGCCGTCACCACGATCTCCGGGGTGGCGGTGGGCTGAGGCGCCGGGGTTGCCGTGGTCGCCGGCGTCGGGGGAGCGCTCGGTGAAGGCTGAACCGGACTCGGGGACGGGGTCGCTTTCGGTGTCGGATTCGGCGTCGGGCCGGCCGGGGTCGCGGTCATGGTTGGGGGCGGGGGATCAAAGGGGTCGGTCGGATCGCTGCCCAGGTTGACCACCTCCTGGTAGTCGCTGTATTTGTCACCGTCGGTATTGGTTGAGTTGGGGTTGGTGACCGGGATGCCCGGGGAAGCGACGTTGAAGGTGATGTCGCCGATATCGGGGTAGCCGATCGCGATCCGGTTGGCGGGAAGAGTTCTCCCTTCCAGTTCCTCGCCGTCGAGCAGGTTATCGCCGTCGCTGTCCGGGTTGTTTCTGTCGGTGGCCAGGGATTTCTCCCAAGAGTTGTTGGCCCCGTCTCCGTCATCATCCAGGCTGTCCAGCGACTGATCGGTGACCAGGAGGCCGTACTGATTGACCGGAAAATCTTCCTCACTATCTATGATGACAATGAAGTAGGTAGAGTCCCCATAGAACGTGGCCTCCGCCAATTCCGGGGCATTGAAGGCCCGGGTATAGATAGTAGTGTCGGTAAGCTGCGAATAATAGATCATATAAGCAAAGTGCCCGGTGTCGGTTTGAATGGCCCATGAAATCCCCCACCCGACAACCGTGGTCGTGAACAAGTGGTCGTCGCCGGTTGGGTTTCCGCTGGCGTCCGGGGGAGAGATGATCCCGTCATCACCCACATAGATGATCTGGATCGCGTCGCCGGTCAGGCCGTTCCAGGCGGGATCTGTAGCTGTGGGGTTGGTGCCTTTAAGCAGTCCTCCCAGCTCGTCACGGATCCCAAAGTAGTAAGGGTTGGGGGAGCCACTATCAGTCCACGTAACCCACTCATTATAGACGTGGAAATACTTGCCCCCCTGGGCCATAACCGGTTGCGGGATCAGGAGGATACCGAGAACCGGAGCGAGGAATCCGACGAGGATGCAGGTAGTATTTTTCATGTTATTCGACTCCTTATTGACTCCGGAGTCTCTCGGTTTGTTCAATATTTCAGGTACGTTTCGATGTCGTTGGTTCCCCCGTTCTGATAAGGCACGCTGTCTCCCATCGTGAAGGACGACCATGGAGAGGGATCGTTCGGGTTCCAGTACTGCGAGATCAGGACCGGGGAACCGGGCGAGAAGACCAGTTCGGTATTCACTTCCGCCCCCATCAGGGAGAACGGCAGAAAATACTCCCAGCGATTGTGGCCGGCCCCGATGGCGTGATCGTAGTAGATGACCGCGGTCACATTCGAATCCGCCCCGCGGGCGGAAAGGTCGCGGTTGTAGAAGAAGACCCAGTCGTTCTCGAACCCTTCCCAGCCGGGGAAAGTGGGGTTTCCGGTTCCCGCCAGGTGGGGGAATGCGGGGGTGAGGCCGCCGATGAAGCGGGTCTCAACCGGGAAATTGAGCGAGAGGAAGGTGATCTGGTTGCAGGTGTAAGAGTCCCAGGCCGCGTCGCCCGGCCTGACGGTCTGCCCGTTCCACTCCCGCGAGTAGATGTCGTGATAGTAGCTGTCCATCTTGAGCCGGGCCCCGGCATAATAGGCGAGAGAAGAAGGGAGCGCGGGCTTGTAGAGCATGCGGAAGCCGTCGTTGGCGATCACCTTTCTGGTGGAAGGGGCGCCGCCGTCCGCGCGCCATCCGCCGCCGATCTCGAGATAGTCGACCGTGAACGCGCCGGATGGGGTCAGCCACATATTAAAGTTAGTTGAATCGGGCGGCACCAACCCGGCGGGGAAGAACTCCTCTCCCAGGACATAATTGAGTTTGCCGTCCCCACCGGTGGCAATGCCGGCCAGGGCGAGAAATGAGTGCTCCGCGCCGGCGGGCTTCAACTGCTTCTGGATCATCATGATCTCCCGGGTCACCGTGCTTATCAACTTATAGCTCCCCACGGTGGTGTAGTAGGAGAAACCAACATCCGGTGTTCCTTCGAGATAGGTGTCGGCGATCGCCAGCCGGAGGAAGCGGATATCGTTATCGTTGAGCGAACTTAGATTGAGAGTGTCGGTGAACGAGGTCAGGGCGCCCTCAGGGTTACCGGCCGGATTCCGGTTGAGGGAGGTCGCGCCGGAGAGCAGTGTCCAGGCGCCGGTCTGGTTGAACCAGTCCTCGTTTGGCATCTGACGGGTGGCCTGCGACTGGACCGGCCAGTCGGCGTAGAGAATGTCGAAGTGAAGACGGCCGGCGTAGCCGGGATAGCCCGATTCACCCATGATATCCACCGTGGGATCCCACCAGTAGAAAGCCGGGTATCCCTCGGAGGTCGCGATTCGGATATCGGTGAACTGTAAGAAATCAGTCGCGCTGGCCGGGTCGGTCTTGCAGAGGTACTCCTGAAGATTCGTGAATCCGTCACCGTCCGGGTCCTCAATCGCGTCCATGGGATCGGTATCGCTGAGCCAGCAGGGGGCGTCGTCATACTGTTGTTCCCATGAGAGGGGCATCCCGTCGAAGTCTTTGTCCGCGTCCAAGAGGGGAGTAGGCGTGACCGACGGTGTGACTGAAGGCGTCGGCGTGACCGACGGAGTCGGAGTCACTGATGGCGTCGGTGATGGCGTCGGCGTGATCAGGCACTTCACCAGCACGTCGTCGAGTGCCAGATCGCCCGTGCCCTGGGTGTAGGTGAACTTCACCTGGCTGGTTGACGGGTTCAGCAGCAACCCGGTGAAGACCGTCCCGGTCGCGGGGAGCGGGAGGATGTCCGTCACCGTGGACCAGGCGGCGTAGTACTCCTCCACCAGG
>JAZDIV010000111.1:0-9268 GCA_043804695.1 PVC group bacterium
AACCAGTAACCAGTAACCAGTAACCAGTAACCAGTAACCAGTAACCAGTAACCAGTAACCAGTAACCAGTAACCAGTAACCAGTAACCAGTAACCAGTGTACCTATTACTTATCACCGATCACCCGTCTTGTCAACGTGTCACGGGGATGTCGCCGGGACTTCCTCCGAAATAAACCCTGGTAACATTGCTCACCGCCCAGAGGCCGGATCCTTCCCGGAAAATCCCGATCTCGTCCGCCCCGTTCCCGTTGTAGTCGGCCGGCGAGGGCAGATCGAAGGAACCTCCGAAGTAGCGCCGGGTTACGCCCTTCACCGCCCAGAGGCCGGAAGCAGGGCGGAAGATCCCCACCTCCCAGACGCCGCTTCCGACGTAGTCCCCCGGGACGCGCCCGTCAGCCGCCTGTCCAAAGTAGGTCCGGGTCACCCCCCGGACCGCCCAGAGAGCGGAGGAAGGACGAAAAACGGCGACCGAGGCCTCGTTCCCGCCGTAGTACCCCGGAACCGGCTCGTCGCCGGTGGTACCGTAGTACACCCGCGTCACCCCCCGGACCGCCCAGAGGCCGCTGGCATCCCGGAAGATCCCGATGTCACAGGTGCCGTCCCCGTCGTAGTCCCCCGGGACCGGGCTGTCCGCGGAGGAACCGAAGTAGGTCCGCGTCACTTCCCGGATCGCCCAGAGACCGGATGACGCACGGAAAATACCGATATCGGTCGTCCCGTCGCCATCGTAGTCGCCGGGTACGGTATCGTCAGCGGAGCCGCCGAAATAAACCCGGGTTATCTCCCGGACCGCCCAGAGGCCGGAACTCCCCCGGAAGATCCCGATATCACTCGTTCCGTCTCCGTTATAGTCCGTGTGCCGGACACCGGCAGCCGGCGGAACCGGCGTGGGAGCAACCGGGAACCAGTAAACCCATCCCAGGGAGGGGTCGTCGACCTGGTCCCGGATTCCGTCATCGGGGTTCGCGTTACTCCAGTGGTTCAGTCGCGCGTAAATGTCGGCGGTTGAGGAATAGAGTTCCACATCATAAGTGGACGAGCCGGTGAACGTGTTCAAGCCCGGTGACCCCAGGCTGCCGCCGCCGAGATCGATCCCCTCGTAAGAGAGGTTTTTTATCACCACCCCTCCCACTTCACAGTCCTCAAAACGATTCTGCCAGGCACTGATACTGTTCCCCCAGCTCCCGTTCAATGTGATCCCCCAGGGGACCCCCCGGAAGGTGTTCCCATGGATATCGATCCGGTTGTTATACCCGTTAACCCCCACTCCGGTGTGACTCAAGACCCCGATCGGAGACCCGCCGGGGGTCCGGTAGAAGAGGCATCCGGAAATATCCATGACGGTATCGGTGTACGCGCGGACGCAATCCCCCCAGCTTAAACCCGACGCCTCGATCGTCGAGTCCGTTATCGTAACCAGGCAGGGGCCGTTGGTGGTTCCCGCCGGCGTGGAGTTGTTGATGTCCACCGTGTGATCTATATCATCGCTCTGGTTTTTCAGGTTGGTTATGACGGCAGCGCAATTGTGGAGCGAGAACCCGACATCGCACTGGCTTTCATAAAACGTCCGCGTCTTGAGCGAGACGTTCGCCGCGCTCAGGCTTCCCCCGTTAATGACGACCATGTAGTTGTTGATGTGGTTAAAGATGACGTCGTCCAGGGTCAGGGTCGCGTTGTCGGACCATATCCCCCGCGGCGAGTCCCCCCAGAAAAACGAGCTCCCTCCGCATATCTCCATCCCCTCGATCACCACATTGTAAAGGCCGCTGATGGAAACCAGGGGAAGGGCCGCTTCCTCCTGGCGGAGAAGGCAGCTGCCGGACCCCGCGCCGGTGATCCGGACGGACTTGGTGATGGTCAGCCGCTCGTTGTAGGTCCCGGCGGCCACCGTGATCTCTTCACCCGACGAGGCGGCGTTGATCGCGGCCTGGATGGTGGGGTAGTCTCCGGGAACGGCGATGATACCGTAACCGGCGGGCACGGACACAATCTGCCCGGCCACCATTCCGGCCGCGATAACCAGTCTGATGAACCCCGGCATTGAGATCATCTCCCGACCTCCCTCTCATAAAACAACATCCAGTCACCAATAACCGGAACCCAGTAATCAGTGATCAGTAATCAGGGCGCCGGGCGGGTTGTACCGATTACTTATCACTGATCACCCGTCTTTCAGCGCGTCACGGGGATGTCCCCGGAACTCCCAAAATAGACCCGGGTAACCCCGGAGACCGCCCAGAGGCCGGAACCGTCCCGGAAGATCCCGATCTCGTCCGTCCCGTTGCCATTGTAGTCGGCCGGCGCCGGCAGATCGGAGGAACCACCGAAGTACCGCCGGGTCACGCCCTTCACCGCCCAGAGGCCGGAGGCAGGGCGGAAGATCCCCACCGCCCAGAACCCGCTCCCGGCGTAGTCCCCCGGGACGGGCTCGTCAGCCGTCCGGCCAAAGTAAGTCCGGGCCACCCCCCGGATCGCCCAGAGACCCGCGCCGGACCGGTAGATCCCGATGTCCTTCGTCCCATCCCCGTCGTAGTAACCCGGGACAGGCCAATCCCAGGACCCGAAGTAGACCCGGGAGACGCCCCGAAGCGCCCAGAGGCCTGCTGACGGCCGAAAGATGCCGATCCCGTCCGTCCCGTCCCCGTCGTAGTCCCCGGGGACCGGGCTGTCCGCCGAGAAACCGAAGTAGGCCCGCGTCACCCCCCGGAGCGCCCAGAGACCGGATGACGCACGGAAGATGCCGATCTCCGTGGTCCCGTCCCCGTCGTAGTCGCCGGGTACGGCCTCGTCGGTTGAGCCCCCGAAGTAGACCCGGGTCACCCCCGGACCGCCCAGAGACCGGAACTGTCCCGGAAGATGGCGATGTCCGATGTCCCGTCCCCGTTGTAATCGCGGATCCAGGGGAGAGCAACTGATCCGACATGAGTGATCTTGGTCACGAAAGCATCAAAATTGCCGGCATTGCTCGACTGATACGGGTTCACGGTGGGGAAGTTCGCGGAATTGGTGGCGCCGGCCAGGAAAAGGCTCCCCGCCGAATTCAGAGCCACGGAACGGGCCCGGTCGGTCCCACTCCCTCCCAGGTAGGTCGAAAAATATACCGTGCTTCCGGAAGAGGACAGGATGACGGCGAACGCATCATATAATCCGCCGTTGTACGTTGACTGGTAGGGACTTTTTACCGGGAAGTTGGTTGAAGCCGTATACCCCGAGAGAAAGGCGCGCCCCGCGGCAGAGACCGCTATCGCCTGGGACCTGTCCTCATCATCGCCTCCCAGGTAGGTCGAATAGCAGAGCGAGGAGCCGGAGGAGGAGAGACAGGTGACGAAGACGTCGTTTTCCGACCCTCCCTGGTGGTAAGCGGCCTGATAGGCGTTTCCGGTGGGAAAGTTTTTCGACTGGGTGTACCCGGTGAGAAAGGAGCGGCCCAGCGAGTCGATGGCCACGGCCGTGCCCTGATCCGAGGAACTTCCTCCCAGGTACGTCGAATAGATCAGCGCGGATCCGGATGAGGAGAGACAGGTGCAGAAGCCATCCCAGGCTCCCCCTCCGAAGACCGCCTGGTAGGAATTCCCGGTCGGGAAATTCACGGACTGCGTGTACCCCGCCGCATAGACACGTCCGAGAGAATCGAGGACGAGACCGATATTGGTCGTCCCATCTATATCGCTTCCCCCCAGGTAGGTGGAGTACTCCAGCTCAACCGCCTGAACCGGGAACAGTCCGCTGAAAACAAGAATCAACACTATCGTGATAATCAGAGAACGTATTTTTATCTCCCGACCTCCTCTCATTAAACTTTCTGAGAGAGCATTCGAGCTATTGATACGCGGGCATACACGGCCGGTCATGAGGACAAGAGCAGTTCATTTTTCATAATGCCCAATCCCGTATGCTCCGTCAACACATTCCATTTTTTAATCCCCCCCATTTTCCGGCGAGCAGATTCCGCGCCGGAGCCGGTAGAGAGCAATCCCGGAAAGAGAAGAATTTACTCATCCCAGGCGTGAAAGCAGAAGATAGTAGGCACCGGTCAGGATGATGACCACCGCCACCAGCTTGAGGAGGAGTCGGTAGCAGGAGGAAAAGCCGGCCTGGAAGTAGTCCTTCGAGACCAGGAGGCAGAGGTGGACCGGGGAGAGCATCATCCCCATGTAGCCGCAGCTGTAAGCGAGAGCGGCGTGAGCCAAATAGGAAAGCGGAGACAGGCCGGCCAGCAGCGGCAGGATGACCGGGAAGGAGGCACCGACGAAGCCGACTGCAATCCCGGTCACCAGCCCGGAGATGAAGGGGAGAACGGTGATCACCAGGAGGAGAGGGATATGATATGCAAGAAGCTCATCCTTGACCTCGAGAACAATCGAACTCCCGCTCAACACCCCCTTGAAGATCATGATCCCGAGGACCAGGAGAACGAAGTCCGGGTACTTGCGGTCCCGGAGCGCCCGGCCGATATCCCCCATCGCCAGCTTGTTGGTCCGGATCACCATCCCGATGCAGACGACGATCCCGATCAGGACCGAGAGTTCGGGAGGGAAGGAGAACGTCACCCCCGCCCCCTCCAGAAGACGGCGGACAAACTGGAGAATAAAAATAACGATCAGCACCGACAGAATGGGCATCGACTCCCCGATCAGCGCGCGGAAACTCTCCCAGCGGTTGGCCGGGCCGCCCCGGGGGGGCGCCTCTTTCAGGGGGCGGAGAAGGAAGACGACGCCGGCGATGACACAGAAGAACGCCAGCGGGAGCTGGACCAGCATCAGCTGCCAGACCGGAACCCCGAGGAGACCGACCGCCAGGATGAAACCGGGATAGAGCGGCCACCAGTACTCCCAGACGTGGCGGAACCAGTAGTTAATCATCGCCTTCTGTTCCCCCGGAAGTTCAACCTCTTCCACCGTCTTCTTAACCAGCGGGGCGGAGAAGAGGGCTCCGCCGGGCATCGGCAGAAGTCCGATCAGGGCCGGGACCAGGGCGCTCATCGCCCGGCGGTCCCTGACCACCAGGGCGAAGGCGTAGACGATTCTCTGGAGGTGCCCCGACTGCTCCATCAACCGGCTGAGCAGGAGGATGAGGATGATGATCGCGACCAGGTAGAACGTCCCCCACCGGGTGACGCTGGAGAGCACGACGCCGGCCAGCTCCCCGGGCTGCTTGCCGGCCCAGAATCCGAGCACCAGGGCGCCGATCAGGAGGGAGAACCCGAGATGAAGCCGGGTCCGGCTGATCAGGAGAACAAAAGCAAAAGAGATGATGATTTTGACGATCGCGGGCATGGGAAAAAGAAGTGCCTAAAGTGCCTAAAGTTAAAAGTGCCTAAAGTTGTCGCTTTCGCTCGTTACATGCAAATCAAATGCTGCCTACCCCTATTACGCGGAGCCTTTTATCGCTTGATTTAAAGAGCGGGGCGGTTGCCAGAAGCCAGAGCTATGGGGTTAAGTCGTTTAACTTTAGGCACTTTAGCGCACTTTCGGCACTTAATATCTATTTACTTTTATACTGAATCAGACATACTATCTTAACCCGATTTATTATTCATAAATCGGGTTCATTTTCAACGACAGTTACTAAGGAGATTCTAAAATAGATTGTGTTATGTGAGCCAGTCATTGCGAGCGCAGCGAAGCAATCTGACCCGAAGGGTCATCCTGAACGTAGTGAAGGATCTATGTTTATTCAAAAGAGATCCTTCGTTTCACTCAGGACGATGCTTCGCATCGGATTGCTTCGTCACTTCGTTCCTCGCAATGACGTGCAACTTACTTTATGCTCTCCTTAACATCTTCCTGATATCAACCACGAAATTGCCCTGAATAATAGAGTCTGAGCAAAAGGGACAACTTCAGGCACTAATCCGATTTATTAATAAATCGGATTAGTTTTGAACAATGCCAGATCGGCAATTGAAAACAATGTAATGCCACATTGATCATATTGTACTTTTATGCAGTCACTTGTTGGCAGATATCTATTATTGATTGCGTTATCGTAAGCAGAAATCAAACGCTGGCCTGACGGATTAGAAAAAAAGTCTGCTGTCGCCCATATAACCGTGATTACAATCTATAAAATGTTGAACGAAAATTGATAACCCGGATTATTCATCCCGTATACGGGATGAATAATCCGGGTTAAGGCACTTCATCATACCATGCTCACTCCCGCTGAATACTACCGGGACCCCGAGGTGCAGGAACGGATCGCCGAGTACTGCGGAGGAACCGCCCGGGAACCGGAACTCTGCACCGCCGAATACATCGTCGGCTACGGGGAAGCCCTGATCGGCATCCCGGCTCCTGAACCCTATATCTCGAGGCCGACCAAGGGCTTCCACTTCATTCTGGAAAAAGGGCTGGACTGCTTCCGCTCGCTCTGGGACTGGATGCACATCCTGGGCGTCCTCGACATCGAGTACTTCAACCTGGACTACCCGGGAGAAGTCTACTACGACCAGGAGGTCACCTTCCGGAAGATCGAGCCCGTCTACCAGGCCATCCTGAACATCTTCCGCGGGTACGGAATCGAGCCCCTGACGATCATGACCGGGCAGGGATACCACTTTTCTTTCCAGATCCGGTCGGGAACCAAAGCGGCCCTGATGCTGGAAGACGCGGGGGTCCTCACCGACTCCCTGGTCGCCAAGTACCGGGGGAAGCTCAGCAAGCGGCACCAGCCGGTCTCGCTTCGATACGGACTGGGCTTCGAAGGGATGGGCCGGGTGATGGAATACCTCGCCCACCGGATCATGAAGGAGACGACGAACCTGACCGAACTGCCGCTCCTGATCACCGATGTCGCGATCGGCACCTGGCACCACGGGCGGGAGGGCATCTCCCTCGACCTCTCCTGCTTCGGCGATCCGGTTTACATGAGGGACTGCCGCTGCGCCTTCTCCACTCACCAGAAACACAAGGTTCAGCGCTGGAAGGTCGGCAACGCGATCGCCGACGGCACCCCGATCCAGATCGCCATCCCCCGGAAGAACCTCTCCCTCCCGGAAACGCTGGCCCTGAGGCGGCACTTCCGCCACGCCGCCGAATATGCCGGACGCGTTCACTGCTTTATCCCCGAATTCAGCGTCAACTTCAAAAAGGTGATCGAGGACTACCGGAACTCCGACCTCTGCCGGTTCCACCACTGGTTTGACAGCGAAAAGCAGCATCCCCGGAACCAGTGGGCCGACACCTACGGCCGGATGGACTACCGGGACGTGCCCCCTTGCGTCCGCCGGACGCTGGAGGAGCCGAACGACCTGCTGCTCAAGCCGACCAACCTGCAGACGCTGACCCGGTGCCTCCTCGCGCAGGGATGGCACCCCCAGCACATCGCCGGGCTGATCACATCCCGGTGGGTGGACGGGCCGAACTGGCCGCAAGACCAGTGGGAGCACTTCGACGCCAACTCCCGGGCGACCTTCTACGCGCGGACGTTCGCGGGGCTGCTGGCCGACGGCCTCGATGACATGGTCGACCACAACTGCGTCTCCCACCAGGAAAAGGGCTACTGCGTGCAGCCTTTCTGCGGCTACAACCTCGCCGATTACCGGTGGGACGGAAAGTTTTAAAACAAAGACCGGAGTGATGGAGTGCTGGGGTAATGGGACGGAAACCACCACCCCATTACTCCAGCACTCCATTACTCCAGTTTTATCATCCCGGGAATGAGAGTTTTATCCCGGTTTAACCACCCATGAACACACCATCGCCATCTGTCATGTCGGAAGCACAGTTCGAAGCGGTTCGAAAATACTACCGGGATAAGAACGTTCGAAGGAGGATAGCTGAATTCTGCGGCGGGAAACGATTCAGCTGCGAGTACCTGGTCGGCTTCGGAGAGTTCCTGGTCCGGAACGGCTACCACCGCCCGATCCGGCTTACCAACCGGCAGGATGATCTCGGCGGCCTGATGGAGGAGGGGCTCGACCTCTTTCGATCGGTCTGGGACAAAAAATCGACGCTGGCGGTCTGGGATGTCGAGTACTTCAACCTGGACACCTGGCACGGGCTCTACCGGAATCAGCTCACCCACTTCGAGCTGATGGAGCCGGTCTACCGGGCCATCGAGGAACTGCTGGGAGAGTACGGGATCCCCCACCTCAACGACGCCACCTCTTCCGGCTATCACTTCATCTCCCGGATCCCCTTCTCCTCCCCCGTCCACCGGAAACTGGAACGGGTCGGACGGACGGAGCCGGGCCTTCTGGAAAAATACGCCCTTGTTCCCGGAAACGACGACAAGCGCGCCCGGCCGCTCCCCGCCCGCGCGGGGAGAGGCTACAGCGGCATCGGGCGCCTCCACGAGTTTCTCTGCCACCTGGTCATCCGCCGGACCCGGGGAGCATCCCCTCTCCCGGTCACCATCTCCGATGCCGCCGTCGGGAGGATGGCCCGGGGACGGGAAGGGATGAGCCTGGACATCACCCAGTACGCCGACCCGCTTTACATGCGGGACATCCGCACCACCTTCTCCACCCACCAGAAACACAAGGTATCTGCCGGGAAAGTCGGCGAGAAGCTGGCTGGAAAACTCCCGGTCTTCGCGACCGTCCCCCGGAACGACCTCTCCTTCCGGGAGCTGTTCATGATCAGGAAGGACCTGCGCCGGGCGGCCCGGTACGCCGCCCGGTGCTCGGGCGTCATCCCGGACGCGAGCGCCGGGTGGGAGCGGGTCATCACGGACTACCGCGCGTCGGCGCTCTTCGCTTTCCACCGCGAGTTCGACGCGGTCGCCCACGCACCGGCTGCCCGCTGGCCCAACACCTACTGGCGGCTCGACCTCACCTCCATCCCTGCCTGCGCCGCCGACTCCATCCGGAATGTTTACTGGGGCCTCCTCAACCCGACCAGCATTCAAAACCTCTGCCGGGTTCTCTTCTCGGTCGGGTGGCACCCCAAGCACATCGCCGGACTGATCCGCTCCTATTACGAAACCCGGCCGGAGTGGAACACCGACTGGCGGAAATACCACGCGGAAACCAGGGCCAACTTCTGGTGCCGGGTTTACTGCGGGCTGCTCGCCGCCGGCACCGACATCCTCGACGATTTCACCTGCATCACCCACCAGGAAAAGGGTTATTGCACGCGGATGCACTGCGGCTTCAGCCTCGAAGATTGCCGGGAAAAAATCCGTGACCGCGTCTGCCACGGTAAATTCATCAGGAAAACGGCTTCTCAGTCATAATCAGTATTTTATTAAGTGGAGCACAAAATAGATCAAGTCGTCATTGAGAGGAACGAAGTGACGAAGCAATCTGATGCAAAGCATCAT
>JAZDIV010000112.1:0-12131 GCA_043804695.1 PVC group bacterium
CCGGCCCAATACCACCTGAATGTCAACCGCGCGCTCTGCGCCGTCTTCCGGCCCGGTACCGGTCTCTGGTCGATCCGGGGAGTGACCCGGTTCTACTTCGGCACCGGCTCCGACTACCCGGTCCCGGGCGACTACGCCCGGGCCGGCCACGCTCAGGCAGCCGTCTTCGGGGACGGCAACGGCCGGTGGGCGATCCGGGGGGTCAGCAGGGCCTACTTCGGAACCACCGGCGACATTCCCGTAGCCAGGTAATTCTCGCCGGCGCGGGGATAAAAAGTCCTCTCCCGGGCCTATGTGCCCGCCCAGCCGTAACCCCCCTTCTCAATATCCGATAAGAGTATTTATTCCTCGGCCCGCTTGTGATATTCTTCCTGTTCCTGTTTCGGGGTCTTATTTTTTCTTATTTTTTCCGCGAAAAAATAAGAGAAGGATCAACTTAATATATGCGGCCATTAAACCAAAAGACACTCCATTACCTGGTTCTCGCGCTTATCCTCCTGACCCATCTCTACGGCGTGGTCATCTTCCTGCCCCCGGGAGAACAGCTTCTCAGGGGCCAGCCCATCTATAATTCCGACTACCTCCTCCATTTCTACCAGGCCAACTCCGCCCGCCACTTCCTCGCCGCTTCCGGCCGGATGTGGGGATACGATCCTCACCTGATGGCCGGGTATCCGGCCAACGCGATCTATGACGTGGGGTACAAATTGAGCGAGCTCTTCACGTCCGGCTTCTCTTTTCTCGGGCCGGCCCGGGCCTACAATCTTTTTATCGTCATCACCTTCCTTCTCCCCCCCCTCCTGATCTACTGGGCGGCTTTTAAATTCGGGCTCACCCAGCCCCAGGCCCTGACGGCAACGCTGCTGGCAGTCCTGATCTGGCATCTGGACCACAACATGAACGGCATCAGCTCGCCCCTGCAGGGGATCCTGGCCTGGGGGATGTTCACCTTCGCGTTCGCCTGCTTTCTCTCAGTCTTCACTATCGGCGTCTTCTTCCGCTACTCCCGCGACGGCAAGCGGAGAGACCTTGTCCTCTTCTTCATCTGCGGCCCCCTGCTCCTCCTCTTCCACCTCTTCGCCGCCGTGATCGTGGCCCTCCCCCTGGGGATCCTCTTTCTCGACGGCATCCGGAGGGAGCCCCGGAAATTTCTGATCATACTCGTCCTCTGGGTCATCTTGATACTGATCTGCAACGGTTTCTGGATTCTCCCGCTTCTCACTTTCCGGCACTATACCCGGCAGTTTACCCCGGGGCATTTCCAGTGGTGGCTGATCAGAAACTTCTTCGTCTACCACGGCGGAATGAGACCGCTCGCCCTCTGGCTCTTCTTCGGCCTGCTGGGCATCGCCAGCTGGAAGAAAGACCGGCGCCCCCTCCAGATAGCCTACCTGGCGGTCATCGTCTTCTTCCTCTTCATCGGTTTCCGGGGCAGCTGGATCCACCCCGTCATCGATGCCCTGGAACCGCTCCGATTCATCATCTCCCTGAAATGCCTCCTGATCATTCCCGCCGCCGTCGCGGTGACCGGGGCCGTGGAGATCGTCAGCTCCCGGACCGTTAAAATCATCCTTCTCTGCGCCATCCTCTTCCTGATGGCGCTCCTGATGCCGTTCACCGGGCGGCTCTCGGCGAGACTCCCCGAGAAGGCGGACCAGCTGATCGATTTTCTCCGGGAAAAGACCGATCCCTCGGGGAGAATACTGGTTCAGAACTCCGATGCCCTCCATACCGGCATGTATTTCGGGACCCACGTTCTCTTCTTCCCCCTTTACATGCCGATCGAGCAGATCGGGGGACCGCCCGGCCGGATGCCCCTCGTTCATCACTTCGCGGAGTTCCAGTACCACCGGCTCTTCGGCAGGCACCTCACCGAGTTTACCGGGGAGGCGGTGCGGGAGTATCTCGATCTTTACAACATCAGGTGGATTGTCGTTTATTCGCAGACCGCCCGTGCGTTCTTCGGGGACCGGCCGGAGATCACCCGACTGATCGGGAAGGTGCGATATCACCAGGAAAACAAATTCTACGTCTTCGAGGTTTTGAGAGAGCCGGACTTTTTTATCAAGGGATCGGGGAATATTACCGCGACCTACGACCGGATCGAGATCGACAATGCTTCACCAGGGGAGATCATCATAAAATATCACTGGCTGGAGACACTCAAGACGCGCCAGGAGGTGAGGCTGGAGCCGGTCTTCATGCTCGATGATCCGGTCCCCTTCATTAAACTGATCAATCCCGGCCACTCGACGATAGAAATTTACAACTAAGAACGTAGCCCTCGCTTCACTCGGGCAACTAAATAAAACTACGAATTTCGCGAATTACACGAATTTACTTTAAAATTTCCCTGCGCTGTCGGTTCAATGCTTGCACGTTCTTATTTTTTCAAAGAAAAAATAAGATTATTGTGCGCCAGAGGCGCATCAGCCTCAGGCTGAAAATTCCGAAGCAGGAACTTAACGCCTTCGGCGCAACTTTTCGCCACTAAGACACGCCAGACACTAAGGAGAACTCAATAAGGTGAGTATTTTGCCCTTTCCCTTCTTTTCTTGGTGTCTTGGTGCCTTGGTGGCTAATAATTATTAAAAAGACGAAACAGGAACTTCACTCGCCATGGCTGAAATCAGCACCGGGAAAAAAATCCTCTTTTATCTCATCCTACTCTTCGGCATCTATCTTGTCTGCGAGGTCGGCACGTTCGGGCTTTCCCTCATCATAACCGGGAAACCGTTCTCCTTTTTTTTACTGCAATCCGAGCGGCTCTCGATTACGGGCGGTAACGGGCCGGGGCGGGGCGCCGGTGACGATACCCCTCTCCCCGCCGCCGCGGACGAGGAAGAGTTAGAGGTGATCCACCCCTATCTGGGTTTCGTCCGCAATCCCCGGCAGACTCCGGGCCACAACGAGTTCGGCTTTCCCGGCGAACGTTCCCCTCTCGAAACACCCTCGGACCGGGAGATGATCGTGGGAATTTTCGGGGGATCATTTGCGGAAGGGTTGAGCGATGGGGGGGGCGATGTTTTGATCGAAGAGCTCAAAAGCATCCCCCGGTTCGATAACCGGGAAATCAGTATCCTCACGTACGCGGTGGGGGGATACAAACAGCCCCAGCAGTTCTTCACGCTCGCCTACTTCCTCTCGCTGGGTGCCCATTTCGATATCGTCATCAATCTCGACGGCTTCAACGAGCTGGTGCTGCCCCGCCACGAGAACATACCCAAGCACGTCTTCCCTTTTTACCCGCGGGGATGGTTTCTCAGGGTGCAGAGCCTCCCTGAGCCGGACCTGCTGCTGAAACTGGGAGAGATCGCCCTTCTCAAGGAAAAGCGAAAAAAATGGGCCCGCTTCTTCTCGGCTGATCCGGTCCGTTGGAGCGTCATCGCCAACCTGGCCTGGAAATACCGCGACCGGGGATTGACCGCCCGCGAGACCGGCGCGATTACGGCTCTTCAGGAATCCGGAGCGAAGGAGGCCGGCTACCTGGCCACGGGACCTTCATTTCATTACAGCGACAAGTACCTGGACTTCGCCCGTTACTGGGAACGCTGCTCGATTCTGATGGACCAGCTCTGCCGGGCCAACGGGATAGCCTACTTCCATGTCCTCCAGCCCAACCAGCACGTGCCGGGCTCCAAGAGCATCACCCCGGAAGAGGCGGCGGTGGCTTTCAGTGGGGCGAATACCGTCTACCGGAGGGCGGTTATAAAAGGATACCCGCACCTTCGCGCGCTGGGGAAGAACCTGGCGAAACGCGGTGTGCATTTTCTCGACCTGTCCATGATCTTCCGGGGAATCGAAAAGCCGCTCTATATCGATAACTGCTGCCATGTCAGTGAAGAAGGATACCGGATGATCGGACGCAGTATCGGTTCCTACATCACCGACATTCTCGGAACCGGCCAGCCCCCCCCCTCTCCTCTCCCATGAAGCGATCACTCCGCTTGCAGCTGCTCACCCTGGCGCTGGCGCTGGCGGCCGGTGCTCTCATCTGTGAAGGAGTCGTCCGGATGATGACCGATTCCGACCCGGACGGGCAGATTTACCTGCGGGGAGAGCGGCTTTTTCCTTACCGGATACCCCTGCGGCGAATCGGTCGTCTCCTTGAGGAGCGTGAAAACAGCCGCGAAAACGCGTATATCATTCCGGATCCGGCCCTGGGCTGGACAATCGCTCCGTTCGGGAGCGTCGAGGCGGGGCTCTACCGGGCCAACTCCCGGGGGATCCGTTCCCGGCCGAAGGAATACTCCCTTGATCCTCCTCCCGGCGTCCTGCGGATCGCTCTCTTTGGCGATTCGTTTACCCACGGAGATGAGGAACCATATGTCCAAACCTGGGGGCACCTTCTGGAAGACGAGCTGCGGAAAAGAGGCATCGAAGCGGAGGTGATTAACTTCGGTGTCCCGGCGTACGGCATCGGACAGGCCTACCTGCGCTGGAAGCTGCTGGGACGCGGGTTCGCGCCGCGGGTTGCCGTCTTCGGTTTTCAGGTGGAGAATATCAAACGGACCATCAACATCTTCCGGGTTTTTTACAGCGCCTCGTCCGGCCTCCCCTTCAGCAAACCCCGGTTCGTTCTTACCCGGACCGGAGACCTCGAACTGGTCAACAGTCCGGTCATCCCGCCCGAAAAGATCGTGGAGACTTTACGGGATTTCCCCCGGTCACCCCTGGCCCGGTATGAATACTGGTTCAATCCGAAGAGTTACTCCAGCGCGTTCTGGTTCCGAAGCCGTCTGGCCTGCCTGATCAGAACCCTCTTTCCTCCCGCCTCCCCCGACCGGCAGGAAGCGGACGGCTGGCTTGAACCGGGCGGGGAAACGGTGCGGCTGATTCTGGCCATTCTCGAGCGCTTCGCCCGGGAGGTCGAAGCGTCGGGAGGGACGCCGATCATCCTTAATATCCCCGCCAAATCTGAACTGAAAAATTTCCAGAAAGGGATCAGATCGTATTATTTTTTATTCAGGGAATTGGAGCAAGCTGGTATTCCTGTCGTGGATCCCGTACCGATGATGGCGGGTAAACATGGATTGTACAAAAAGGGGGGGCATTTCTCCAGCCGGGGGGGACGGATCGTGGCCGATACCCTGGTCGATACGATTATCCGTCTGATTGACACCGCTCCTTTTCGATCGGCGACTGCATCCGGTGCGGGTGAAAGCGGCCGGCTATCGGTCGGGAAGGAAACGGAGAAGACGGGCTCTCCGGCCCTCGAATGAGACCTCCTCGACCAGTCGGAAGCCGGGGGGGAGGTCGTCGCCGCTCAGGCGGCGCCAGAGATCCGGATGGATCATGTCCCTGTTGTAATCGTCGATGACCAGATATTGTATCCCCCGACGGCGAAGATAGTCTGGAAGCCCGGAATAATCCCCCCAGTAAAAGACGTTCCAGCGGCAGCCGGCGTAATGGCTCACCCCCATCCGGAACATCATCACGTTCTCCTTCTCGATACCCGGCACTTCCGTCTTCATCCACTCCCCCATCAGCTTATATTCATAGGGGATGCCGATCTTCTTCCACTTGCGATAGATGATCCCGGCCGATCCGGCCAGCAGGCCGAGGATGAGCAGGGCCGCCAGGAGATAATACCCTCCCTGTTTCAGCCCGGACCGGGAAGCGCGGGCGGCACTCTCCCAGCCGGCCATGATCCGGGAGCATACGATCAGGCCCAGCGGGACGAAAACATAGAAGTAGCGATGCTCTATGGTCACGATGACAAAGACCAGGACGGGCGTGAACAGCAAAAGCAAAAAAAGTCCGGACAGGAAGCTGCGGCGGCGGAGGAAATTCGCGATAAAGAAGGCGAAGAAGACAACGAGAACCGCTCCCAGGGCGGCGGCCAGGAGCCGTCCGTCGATCCCCAGGTATCCGGCCGACTTTTCGATCTCCTGGCAGCCGTCCTTCAGATTATACCGGACCACCTCCATGAACTCGCCCGGGCGGCGGACCGCCATTGTCAGTATCCCCATCCCCTTCTCCTCCGGCCCGGAGCCGGCGTCTTCCGGGTGGAAGATCATCTCCATATGCCGGAAGATAATCGACGAGACCGGGGTGCCCCGGGCCTGGGCCAGCCGCAGGGTCAGATCCTGGAAATGGCTGGACCCGCTGACCTGCCAGTTTCCGGTTACCCGGTGGACAAAGATCCAGAAAGGCAGGCAGGTGAGGCCGAAGCCGATCACGAAGATAAGCGCCCTCAGGAGGAATCGCCTCCAGGAACTTCTAAAGACCGAGAACTGCGCGACAAAAAGGAAGAGAATCAGCAGGGGGAGAAATGCCAGACCCGAGGGGTGGGTAAGAAAAGCGAGGCCGATCAATATCCCCGCCGGCAGCATCCCGAGCCGGCGTTTTCGGCAAAACGTCAGCCAGAAGACGGCGACCCCCGAAATCAGAAGAAAGGTATAGAGCGATTCGGAGAACGTCTCCACGGAACCGTAGATCAGAACCGGAAAGATGGCGGTGAAGATGCCGGCGTAGAGAGCGGTCCGGGAGTCATAAAGATATTTTGCCAGGCAATAGACCGGCAGGACCAGCAGCGACCCGGCGATCGTGGAGACCAGATGTCCGGCCAGGATTAACTCCCCGGTCGCCTGCCAGAAGAGCCCGATTACGATCGGGTAGAGCGGCGGATGGATGGTGTGGGGGATCCCGAACTCAGTCAACCCCTCTCCGGTAAAGAGGTTCTTTGCCAGCAGGAGGTAGGTCACTGAATCGGTGCCCCCCCCCGAGTCGATGAAGCCGAATGTCAGCAGGGAGATCAGGCGGATAAGTAAGGCAAGGATGAACAGGACGATAATTGCTTTGGTATCTTTGGACATAACTTAGATTAACTTATTTAAACTTATAAAGTATGGTCTTCCTTCCCTGATAGTCAATCTCATGCACCTTCTCCAATTCCGGCGGAGGCTCTTTTTCTTGCAGCAGAAACGCCAGCTTGGGCCGGGCCCAGGGGATGGTCCACTCGTCAATGACCAGATATTTTCCTCCGGAACGGCGGGCGTGTTCAAGCATTTCATCATAGCTCCCCGGATAGGGAAGAGCGTGAGGCGAACCCATGTAGAAAGGAACCCCCATCTTCCGGCTGACAATCACCTCATCAGAGACGCCGGGCAGGTTCTCCGCCATCCATTCTCCGAGTATCTTGTATTCATAAGGGACCGTTTCTATCTTCCGGGGTATCAGGTAAAGGGTCGATAACAGCGATAGTGCTACCAGCACCCAGGCGGGCCCGGCAGCGAAAATCCACCGGACCACCGGCGAACCTCCCCTTGTCCCGGCTCGACCGGCCCACCGGACAATAAAAGCCGCCAGGAGAATAACCGCGAGCGGAAGATAGGGATAATAATAGCGCATATCGATGCCGGAGAGGGCCAGGTACGGGAGCACGGTGGCGAGGGCGAGGAGAAAGAAGGTGTCCCGGAACCGCCACTGTCTCCTGATGATCTTCCTGATCTGCGCCAGGAGGAACGCCAGCAGGGCGGCGGCCACCACGCCATCGACCAGAAGACGGGGGAGGCCCAGTGTCCGGACCTGGGAGCTGTTCCCCAGGTCGATGAATGAAAAAAGATTGTAAAATAACCTCCGGAGGATCTCTCCCCGGTGTTCCCGGAAAAAGCCCCCGATGCCACCCCCTTCAATCCAATCCTGCAGAGCCTGGTCCCGGTAGGTATACAGATAAAAATTCTCCTTCTCCCAGCCCTCCCCGAAGTACCCCAGAAAAGTGAAAGGTCCCCGTCCGTTCATGGCCCAGTAGCCCAGGTGACGGCGCAGAAAAATCCAGTACGGGAGGGAAATGACCGAGAAGCCGACTGCCATCCCCGCCCAGCCGGCAGCGATGCTCCCGGTTCCTCTTTTATCACGCCCGCTTCCGGCCAGGAAAGGCAGGACCGCGGCCAGGGGGAGGAGGAGCATCGCTTCCGGACGGGTAAGGTAGGCCAGGCTGATGCCCGCCCCCGCGGCCAGGCCGCTCCGGAAGCCCGGCTGGAGCGCGAAACGATAGATCAGGAGGAGGCTGAAGATAAAGAGCGTCGTATAGAGGGAGACGACACGGATCTCGGTCGAGGTATAAATGAAGGGGGGCAGGACCGCGCTCAATAACGCCGCGTAGATCCCGATCCTCCCGTCGAAAAGAATCTTCCCCATCCAGAAGACCGGAAAGACCAGGAGCGCCCCGAAGACGACCGATACCAGCTGCCCCCCCAGTTCAAGATTGCCGGTCACCGCCCAGAACAACCCCACCAGCACAGGGAAGGCCGGCGAATGAATGGTCTCGGCCCGGCCCTGGAAGACAAGCCCGTTTCCGGAGAAGAGGTTCTTCCCGCTCACCGCCATCGACACCCCGTCGATCCCGCCGTCCGCTCCCACGAAGCGATAGCAGCTCAATGACCAGATCCGGAGACCGAGCACGAGCAGAAAGATCAAAAAGAGAAGCTGCCCTGTCTGTTTCTTGTTTATTTTCTTATCCATCAGGATCTCTGTTTATTAAATCTCAGAAATTTTGAGATTACTTAAAATTTTCGACAATTGCCACCATGCTGAATAAGAGCGCTTTCCCCTGCCGATGGTGACGAGCGGTTTTTTAACTTTAGGCACTTCAAACTTTAGGCACTTCAGAACTTTGCCCGAGCGGAGCGAGGACTAGGGATATCATATGGTATCCGGGTTTACCCAGTATTCTGAGTTCATAGCGGGCGCTCTTTTCCTCTTCCAGACCGGCCGCGAGAAAGAGACGACGCCAGTCTTCAACCGGCCGGAAAAATTTCCCCCGGTCGAGGCGCTGCATGAGCCGGTGATACCATTCCCCCGGGGCGGGGGTGAGCGGTTCCTGTACGATGACGGTCCCGCCCGGTTCCAGCATCTCCACCAGGTTGCGGAGCACGTTGGCGGCTTTGCCGTCGGCGATATGATGGAGCAGGGAGTTGATGAGAATGACATCAAACCGGTCCGGCAGCCCCACTGTTTCCGCGTCGCCGGCGAGGAAGCGCAGGTTCGAGTAACGCTTTCGGGCTACGGCGATATACCGGGGGCTGATGTCAACCCCGGTATAGTGCGCCCCCGGAAAGAGGGGGGCGTCGCAGCCCGGACCGCAACCCACCGAAAGCACCGCGGCCCCGGCGAAGTCGGCCCTGATCGTCCTGATTGCCCGGGCTTTTTCGCGGTTCACGAAAAAGGAGTGAAGGCGATAAACCCACGGATTCGAAAGAATACGGTCGATCAGTCTATCGAGCGATTTCATAAACATTCGGATTTAGTCATTTAACATTTGTCCCCCGCAGCCTCACATCTTAGCCGGATGCGTGTCTCCCTCCGCCTTCTCACCAACCGCGAGAATGGAAGAACCGAAGGGGAATCGCCACCGCCGGAGCCAGAGCCTCTCGGCCGAGAAGACCAGGCCCAGCAGGCGGTTGACGAAATCGGGGGGGATAGTGAATTCGAACCCCTCCCGCCGGAAGCCCAGGATCCGCTCCAGGGCCCGGGAGAGAAGGCGGACCAGGGCGACCGGAAGAAAGAGCAGGGTGCAGAAATAGGCGCTCCGGCGGGCAACGAAACCCGCCTCCTGGAGAAGACGGCGCAGCGGGCGGATCCGGTAGCGGCGCCGGTGCCGGTTGAGGTCGTCGTGATGGCTCCACAGCCACCGGTACGCCGGTACGGTCAAAAGAATCCTGCCCCCCGGTTTCAGCACCCGGCGATATTCGATCAGCGCACCGAGATCATCATCGATGTGCTCGATCACGTCGAGGGCAATAACCAGGTCAAACGATGAATCGGGGAAGGGAAGGCGATCCCCCTCCATCAGGCGGACGTCACGGCAGCCGCGCTTGCGGGAGCAGCGGACCGCTTCGGGAGAGATGTCCACCCCCGTGGCCCCCCCCAGGATTTCCAGACGTTTCAGGGTGGCGCCGGTTCCGCAGCCGATGTCGAGAATGAGGGCGGCCGGCGGCAGACGCAGGCGGCGGGCAAGCTCGAAGACGATTTTTCGCCGCCCGACAAACCACCAGTGGCTGTCCTCGGTCCGGTCGAAATAAACGTGGAGGGGTTCCGCAGGTCGCCGGCCCAGTTCCTGTTTCGCCACCAGGAGCAGATGCGGGGGGAGCGGCTCCCGGTGCGCCGCCAGCGTCTCCAGGCCGAAACCGTGAAGCCGGAGCAGATCCTCCCACTCCCTCCGGCTCCGGAAGAAGAACCAGCCCGGGCCGCCGCCGGCCGTCCTCCCGGCCAGGGAGCGGAAGAGCCATTGCCAGAGCGGCAGGCGGTCAACCGCCTCCATGACGAGGAGGGCGTCCGGCCCCAGAACCCGGGCGCAGCAGCCGATCAACTCCTCCTGGAGGCCGGAGTGCAGCCGGGGGAGGCAGCCGCAGATGACCGCCGCGGCCCATTCTTCTCCCGCGGGCGGCGGATCCGGAGGGAAGGCGATCCACTCCACCCCCGGGGAGGGGGAAACTGCCCCGGCCCGGCGCCCCTCGCCGGGAACGCAGCAAGCGATCCGCCGGCCGGGCGAGCGCCCGGCCAGGCGGCCGGCCAGAAGCCCTGACTCCCCCCCCCCGAAGAGGAGGATTCGCCCTTCGCCGGGGAGGAGGGCGTCAATACTGTCAACGAGATCCCGGCGCAACGGGCCGGGGAAAATGCCTTTCACCTGTTCAGTTCCTCCCGCCGATCACGTAGAGGGAGAGTAGCAGGCCGGCGACCAGGACGGCCAGGGCCACGCCGATCACGATCATCCGGGCATGAGCGTAAGCGGTAATGAGGCGTTCCTTGGCCCGCAGGCCGACCTCGATGTTCACCTTTTCCATGCTCTTTCCCACCAACTCCGCCATCTGGAAGAGATGGCGCCCGTCGGTGTCGCTCAGCTCCTGGGCCAGACGGTCGTTGTCCGCTTCCTCCGTGCTCCGGGAGAGAGCCAGCACCCGGCGGTGGACGGCGAGGTACTCGTCCCACCGGCCCAGCAGGTGCTCGAACTGCTTCCGTTCCGCCTCGTCGTCCAGAGTCTGCTCGTGGCGGTCCCGGGCCGCCTCGAAGAGGGCGGCGGCGGCGATCCTCTGCTCCGCGGCCCGGTGCTCCTCCTCGGTGATGCCGATGATGTGGTTTTTCTCCCCCAGGCGGATTCGGTACATGGCCAGCTCGAGATCCTTGATGCTGGTCAGGCTGGGGAGCGTGTCGTCGGATATCTCCCGGGCGGACTTTTCCAGCCAGCCGATTTCGATGAAAATCACCAGGCAGACCGTCAGGGCGATGACCATCATCAGGCCTCCCCCGCCCAGCTGCAGGCCGACTTTCATGCCTCGCCTCCCTGGTCGTTCCGAGCCGGACGGGCGGGCTCCTTCCGGCAGACGAAGAGAGCGTCGGAGAGCGGGATCCCTTGATGGGCCGGGAAACTGGTGACGGAGAACCCGATCCCGGTCAGGAGTTGTATCCAGTTTGCGGGACGGCGGAAGTTCTGGCGCTGACCGAAGTTAAGGGTCCGGTCGATGATGAAGTGTGAGATCCATTTCCAGCGCGGCTCGTCGCCCACGTCCTCGATCAGGAGCAGTCCCCGGGGGGGAAGAATCCGATAACAATGCCGGAGCAGCCGTTCCTGCTGGGGATAGGTGAGGTGATGCAGGAAGTCGCTCATGATGATGCAGTCGAATGTGTCCTGCTTGATCTCGAGGCCGTCCTGGTCCCGGAAGGTGATGTTGATCCTCCCTTTGACCGACGACTGGGCGGCTTTGATCCTCACCTCCTGCTTGTCGATCCCCACCACCTGCCGATCATTCCCGGTCAGAGCGAGATAATTGGCCAGCATCCCCCGGCCGCAGCCGATATCGGCGATCCGCCCTTCCGGGGGAACGTGGGCGGCGATGATCATGAAAGGGCAGAGACGCCAGCGCATCCTGACATGCCACCGCTGCCAGAAGGGAAGATCGGAGTACAACCGATAAAGGTCTTTTGGGATAGGAGGTAACATTCTTAAATCAATATCTGCTCTTGACAGAAAAGTAGATCAGGTTATCAGGATATCAGTGGGCAGAGTATCAGGAAATCAGATGATCAGATTGACCTCGCTGGTTTCCCTGAAAAAGTGTATCAGTTTATCAGGATATCAGTGGGCAGAATACCAGGATATCAGGTTATCAGCTGAGGCCGGTTCCCCTACC
>JAZDIV010000113.1:0-3700 GCA_043804695.1 PVC group bacterium
GAAAACCCCACAATCCAGGTCATTGCGAGGAGGAACGACGAAGCAATCTGCTTAGTTTGTGAGGAGATTGCTTCGTCGCTCCGCTCCTCGCAATGACAAAATCTACGCGTTTATGGGGTTTTCGTTCAGACACTACTTAGGAGTTTTCATACATGGGTTTTGCATAATAGGATCTATCGGGTCATTGCGAGGAACTCCGAAAGCTTTCGGGGTGACGAACCAATCTCAACGCTTTGTTACCCAATAGATTATAAGTGCGCAAATGAGATTGCTTCTCCGCCCGAGGCGGATCGCAATGACAAATTTCCCTATTTTGCAGAAGCCTTAGTTTTCATCATGAAAATCGAGTTTGTTTCTTCATAGATTAAATTTTTGCGGAGCAAAAATTTAAATGCGCTTCTGCTTCATAACCTCATTTTATCCTCCCTTCCATGCCGGGGGGTGCGGCCTCCACGTCCACCATCTCGCCAATCTCCTGGCGGAAGACGGCCACCGGGTGGATGTGCTCTGCTCCGGGGAGGCACATGCCTACAAAATCGCCGCACGGCGGGAGGGGGACTACCCCCATCACCCGGATGTGACGGTCCACCGGATCACGACCGGGACTGGAAAGGTGGAACCGCTCCTTACCTACCTGGCGGGTCGCCCGTTTTTCTCCCGCCGGGGGATCAGAGATGTCATCGAGGGCGAATTCGACGTTATCCACTACCACAACATCTCCCTCTTTGGCGGCATTGCCCTCCTGGGGATGGGAAAGGGGGTCAAGCTCTTCACCCAGCACACCTACTGGCTCTTCTGCCCGGCACATTATCTCTGGAAGATGGGGAGGAAGGTCTGCGATAGGAAAGAATGTATGCGCTGCCTCTGGTCCTGCCGGAAGCCCCCCCAATTCTGGCGCGGGACGGGGATCCGGGGACGGATGCTGAAAGAGGTGGACTCCCTGATCATGCCCTGCCGGTTCATGCTCGAAAAGCACCGGGAGGAGGGGTTCGGGCAAAGGATGGACTGTCTCCCGTATTTTGTTTCGCCCGTTGCCCCGTGCGACAATCCGGTTCTGGAGAAGGAATTCGGCTATCTCAGACCCTTCTTTATCTTCGTGGCCCGTTTTGAGCGCTATAAGGGGCCGCAGGTGGCCGTTTCGGCGTTCCGGAAGAAAAAGGGGATCGCCGGCCTGGTGATGGTGGGGACGGGGACGATGGAAGAGGAACTGCGGGAGATGGCTGCCGGAGATCCCCGGATCAGGTTCCTTGATTATGTCGCTCCCGATAAGCTCGACTGGCTGTACGCCAACGCGGTTGCCCTTCTCGCGCCTTCGGTCTGGCCGGAGATGGGGAACCAGACGGTCATCCAGGCCCAATCCTGCGGCACCCCGGCCATCGCTTCGGATGTCGGCCTTCTGCCGGAGCTGGTCCGGGATCACGGGGCGGGACTCATGTTCACAACCGAGGACGAGCTGATCGACGCCACGGAGCAGATGGAGGACCCGTCCGTCCGCCGGTCATTCGTCGAGCCGTGTCTCCGGGCTTACCGTGAAGAATACACGCCCGAGCGGTATCTACAGCGGTATTATAGTCTTCTTGACGATCTCTCCGCCGGGGTGCGAAAAAAGGAAAAGACCAACTTCCCGGTTTTTTCAGTGGCGGAGGGCGCCCATCCCATTACACCGGATGATGTGAAAAAGCTGGAGGATGAGGTTTGAGGATTGGTCTGCTGGATCTCAACATGCTTATCGCTCTGGCGTTGCCGTCTCATATCCATCATGAGCAGGCCCATGCCTGGTTTTCCAGGAATGCCTCCTCCGGGTGGGCGACATGCCCCCTGACCGGGAAGAGCGGGGGATTCCGGGGCTACGCCACATAATCGACGCCGAAGGCGTGGTATTAAGTATTGAGTCCCCGGAATTATGGTCGATAGAAAAACTATTTTCCAATATACTCGGTCTCATCACGAATGAATTGAATCAGGAGGGTATCACATCATGAACAAATATGTTGTTGCCGGAATCGCATTTGTATTGGTTATGACACTGACCGGGGAAGCTGCTGCCCGGGAGTGGGAGACGAATTATGAAACCGCAGTGGCACTGGCAAAATCGACCGGGAAGTACATGCTCCTTGATTTCACCGGATCGGACTGGTGCGGGTGGTGCGTGAAGCTGAAAAAAGAGGTATTCGACAAGTTTGAGTTCAAGAGGTTCGCGCGGGAAAGCCTGGTCTGCGTGGAACTTGATTTTCCGAAAACAAGGAAGCTGCCCCGGCAGCTGAGAGAACAGAACGATCAGCTGGAAAAAAAGTACGGGGTCAAGGGATTTCCGACGGTCATCATTCTCAGCCCGGACGGCAGGACCGTGGCCCGGACCGGGTATCGGGAGGGCGGGGCGAAGAAGTATGTCGAGTACCTGCAGGGGGTGATTGCGGCGGATAAGAAGAGATAGAAAGACGAATGTCGAACAGGAAAAGTGCCTGAAGTGCGATTAAGTGCCTAAAGTTAAGGACCTCCCCCTCACCCGGCCTCCTCGGGACTTCGTTTTCGCGGCGATAACGGGGGCGCGGCGGGGGAGAATGAATAACGAACCGCAGAATATCGAACACCGAATATCGAAGTACATAAACCGGCGTGCCGGGATCCTTCGAAGTTCGATATTCATTATTCGATATTCGATATTCGCATTTTACCGGGGGCGAGGCAAAAAAGCTTTTACGTCTTTTGCGCCTTTTTGCGGCTATTAACGGGGGCGCGGCGGGGGCAGAACGTTCAGAACGTCCAATTTTCATTACGGGGTGGGCATCGGCGGCGGCGGTGTCGGAGTCGGAGTCGGCGTCGGCACCGGCGGTGTCGGCGGGGGGGGCGGAGGGGTAGCCCGGCAGGGGACGCGGCCGGCCAGGGGGATATCCCCGCGGGCTCCGAAGTAGGCTCGGGTGACGTTCTTGATTGCCCAGAGGCCGCTGTTCTCCCGGAAGATCCCGTAATTGCACCTTCCCGTTCCGGTAAAATCGGCCGGGACCGCCCGGTCCCCCGATCCCCCGAAGTACAGACGGGTGAGGACCCTGATCGCCCAGAGGGAAGTGGAACCCCGGAAGATCGCCTCCTGCCAGTCGTGCCCGTTTCCGTATGATTCCGGGATCGGAAGGTCGGTCCCCACCCCGAAGTAGAGCCGGCTGACGTTCCGGATGGCCCAGAGCCCAGAGGATGGTCGAAAGACGGCGATATCTTTTGCCGCGTTTCCCCGGTAATACCCGGGAACCGGGATGTCTCCGGAACGTCCGTAGTAGATCCGGGTGACGTTCTTGATCGCCCAGAGGCCCGCGTTCTCCCGGAAGATCCCGAAGTTGCACCATCCCGACCCGGTGTAGTCGCCGGGGACCGGGAGGTCGGAGGAGCCGCCGTAATAAAAGCGGGAGACTCCTTTGATTGCCCAGAGTCCATGGCCCGGGCGGTAGATGCCGATGTCGGTTACCATGTCGTTGTTATAGTCGCCCGCGACGGGGATATCCCCGGCCTGCCCGAAATAGATCCTGGTGATCCCCCGGACCGCCCAGAGTCCGGTCGAGGGGCGGAAAAGGGAGATGTCGGCGGTCCCGTCCCCGTCGTAGTCGTCGGAGTCGAGGACCGGGATCACCGGGGTGGGGGAGGGGGTGGGCGTGGCGGCACAGGCGGAAAACCAGGCATTGGCGATCTCCTGGTCGCCCTGCTGCCATTT
>JAZDIV010000114.1:0-45334 GCA_043804695.1 PVC group bacterium
CATTGCGAGGAGCGCAGCGACGAAGCAATCTCATCATTTTGGATAAGAGGTGGTTATGAATGAAAAAATAGATTGCTTCGCCCCTTCGGGGCTCGCAATGACATTTTAGGGTTTACCGGACAGCCTCTTTAGGCTGCCACACGATGGCGACCTAAAGGTCGCCGCTACGAGCACGAGGTACCGGGTTTACCGAATGTTTACGCCGGCGGAAATAGATCTTTAGCTGTAATTCATTGCCGGAGAGTTTGATAAAATCAATATCTTTTCGTGAGGCTGTTCATTTAAATTTTGTCATGGTTCAAAACTAACCCGATTTATGAATAAATCGGGTTAGTGCTTGTTCATTTTTATTTTTTCTACGAAAAAATAAAATGGCGCAGTTAATCCCCATCCGCGAGTTGAATCCCGACCGCGTTCCGGTCACCATCAAGGCGAGCGTGATCTCGCTCTGGTCGTCGCCCCGCGAATCGGTCGCCCGGGAGGGGCGACTGGAGGATGAGACCGGGATCATCCCCTTTACCCTCTGGGCCGGCTCCCCCATCAAGGACCTGGAGAAGAGGAAAAAGTACATTTTCCACCGGGCGGGGCTGGGGAAGATGGATGGAGAACTCAGGGTTCAGCTGGATGAGCTGACCACGGTCTACCCCGTGGATGAAGAAGCCGATGTCTATCGGACACTGCTCAAAATCACCCAGCTGGAGCAGGCGGAGCGAAAACGGTTTGCAAAGGGCTCCCGGATAACCAAAACCGACCGGGCCCGGCCGAGCAGGAATAAGTTCAGCATCGTCATCGCCGCCGGCGTTGTCATCTGGGCGGCGATCATGATCCTGGTCTTCACGGACCTGGTGACGGAGGAGAAGATCCGGAACTTCTTTCTGCAAAAACGCTCGGCCAAACGGACCGCCGCCGCCCGGAAATCGGCCACTATCTCCCGGGAGGGGACGGTCGAGGAGGTCCCGGAGGGCGGGGTTCTCCTGGTCCGGATCGGCGAGGAGCAGTGGACGATCTATTACCTGGGGCTGGAAGTTCCCCGGATGCCGGCCGAAAAGGGGGCGTCGATAGACCCGATGGCACTGCAGGCGCTGAACTTCAACAAGTTCCTGGCCCGGAACAAGACCGTCCGCCTGGAGTTCGAAGAAAGCCTGCCGCCGGAAAGCGGCGAGGGGCAGGCCTACGTTTTTGACGGGGAGAAGATGCTGAACGCCGCCCTGCTTGAGCGCGGCCTGGCCCGGCTCACGGAGGCGGGGAAGAAACTGTCCTACGGCGAACAGCTGCTCCGGGCGGAAGAGAGCGCCCGGAAAGAACGAAAGGGGATCTGGCGGAAGAAATAAATGTTATCGTCTTTTATCCGGATGAAGCAGTTTGTCCAGAAGACGGAGGGCGTGCTCGACGTTGGCGGCCGGGATCACGCCCGGGATGTCCCAGGTCCCGATGCCGATGACCTTTTTCCCGGAATTCAGAGCGTAGCCGATTTCGGTCAGTGTCCCGTATTTCCCGTCAACAGCGATCACCACTTCCCCCGACAGGGCGACGATCGCGTTCCGGGCCAGGCCGATCCCGGTCGCGATCGGGATGCCGACGTAGGGGTTGGCTGACGAGGGACGGTTCCCGGGGAGGATGCCGACCGTCTCTCCTCCCGCCTCTTTCGCCCCCCGGCAGACCGCCTCCATCACCCCGCCCAGGCCGCCGCAGACAACGGTCAGGCCGCGCTTCGCCAGCTCGCGGCCGAGTTCCTCGGCCGCGCGGAGTACCGCCGGATCAGCCCGGTTTCCGCCAATAACGCTAATTAGCATGCAAGGATTTCTTATACGATTATAAGTTTGCCGGCGGTAAGGGAATATACAGGGTGCCAGATTGTAAAAAATTCTAAATCCTAAACAATATCTAATGACCAAAACAATAAATTCAAAACAAAAGCGTCGATGGCCCGATGTTTTGAACATTTAAAATTTAGATTTAGAATTTATTTAGGATTTAGATATTAGGATTTAGGATTTCCTCCCATCACGAAGAAACAATCCGTTGTATGACCTGATCACACAATTTTCAACAAAACCAGGGATTGGATCAGTCAGAGTCCGATTCGATCGTCGAGGTGATGACTTTCAGCCTCTCGGTCTTGATCTTCTCTTCCCGGGAACCGCTGGTGGTGGGGATATTAATGACAGACGTCCCGTCCTTGTTCACTTTCTTGACAACGCCAACCCGGGTCTTGTTCCCGGTTGCCCACTGGACCAGATCGCCGATCTTAATCTCACTCATTGCTTCTTTCTCCTTTTTGGGCTCCCTCCGGGGAGGGGCCTTTTTGGTGGATTTAAACGACTGCCCGATATCCAGAGAGTAGA
Source organism: PVC group bacterium (assembly GCA_043804695.1). Lineage (GTDB taxonomy): Bacteria > Auribacterota > Erginobacteria > Erginobacterales > Erginobacteraceae > CAWGIE01. The sequence goes on from JAZDIV010000114.1 coordinate 2,346, forward strand.
CAATATCGCCCTGGTTCGGCTCTCGCTGTCCGATCTCCAGACGGATCAGCCCGTTCGGCCGGATAAAGGCCGCCAGAGACTGGCCGGCCGGCTTGAAGACCACCGCCTCTTCTTCGCCGTCGGCATTGAGGACAATGACCGGGGCCAGATCGTTCTTCCGGATCTCCTCCCGGTTCCCGTCCGTCGGGTCCGCCCCCCGCTCTCCTCCGGGTGAATTCAGCAGGATGACGTTGTAGGGGTTGGAGGTGGACTGGTAGCCCATGCTCTTCTCCCGCCGCGCGAACTCGAAGTTCCCGTCATCCTTTCCTCCCCGGTCGCGGTTGAACACCGCCACCATCAGCACGCCGCTCTGGCGGTTCTTGACCTCCCCGAAGGTATAGTACCCGGGCGCGATCAGGTGGTCGTTGTCGGCCAGGTATTCGGCCGCCGCATCCCCCCGGAGCAGCGCGGTGGAGCGGGCGCAGGAGAGGGAGAAGAGAACCGGGAGAATGAATGCACAGAGTTTCCAAAGATGGTTGTTATTCATGATAAACCTGACGTAAAACCAAATTCCAAATTACAAGCACCTCAGCCAAAGGCTGATCAACCTCCGGCTGAAAATCCCAAATAAATTCCAATTACCAAAATTCCAAACAGATTGTCAAAACCCAGGGATTGTTTCTCTATCAGCTTACAAAGACTATGTTGTTTAATGGAGCACTTTGACAAATCCAAGCCCGTTCCGGCGGAGTTTGTGATTTTGAATTTGGGGTTTGGAATTTGTTTATTATTTATTATTTGGTATTTGTGATTTGCTCAAGGCATAGTTGAGACATTAATAAAAAACCCTGCAGATGCCGGTAGTTCAGGACTATTTCTCCAGTCTATTTGAGCCAGCTCATCATCGACCGGAGCCGGGCCCCGACCTTCTCGATCAGATGATTTTTCTGCTGGCGGGCGAGGGCGTTGAAGACCGGGCGACCGGCCCGGTTCTCGAGGATCCATTCCCGGGCGAACTCGCCGGACCGGATCTCGGCCAGCATCTTCTTCATCTCTTTCCGGGTCTCCCCGGTGATGATCCGTTTTCCCCGGGTCAGGTCGCCGTACTCGGCGGTGTTGCTGATGGAATGGCGCATTCCGGAGATCCCGGCCTTGTTCATCAGGTCGGTGATCAGCTTCAGCTCGTGGAGGCATTCGAAGTAGGCGATCTCCGGCTGGTAGCCCGCCTCGACCAGGGTTTCGAAACCGGCCTTGACCAGCTCGGTGCAGCCGCCGCAGAGGACCGCCTGTTCGCCGAAGAGGTCGGTCTCGGTCTCCTCCTCGAAGGTGGTCTCGATCACCCCCGCCCGCGTTCCCCCGATCCCTTTTGCGTGGGCCAGGGCCAGGTCCTTCGCCTTCCCGCTGGCATCCCGGTGGATGGCGATCAGGCAGGGAACGCCGCTTCCCCCGACGAACGTTTCCCTCACCAGGTGGCCCGGCCCCTTGGGGGCGACCATGTAGACGTCAATGTCCGGGGGGGGGACGATCTGCCCGAAGTGGATGTTGAAGCCGTGGGAGAAGGCCAGGGCCTTTCCTTTTTTCATCTCCGGCTCGACGCAGGAGCGGTAGATGGCGGCCTGGACTTCATCCGGGACCAGCATGTGGATGATGTCGGCTTCCCCGGCCGCGTCTTCCGCCAGAAGGGGCTTGAAGCCGTCTTTTTTCGCCAGCTCGTAGTTATCCGTCCCCGGAAGCTCGGAGATGATGACATCCACGCCGCTCTCGCGGAGGTTCTGGGCCTGGGCGTGACCCTGGCTCCCGTATCCGATGACGGCGATCTTCTTCCCTTTCAGGATGCCCAGGTCGGCATCCCGGTCGTAATACATTTTAACCATGACTTTTCTCCTCCCGAGGATTTGTTAGGTACGTATCCTTAAAGGAGATAAACTACCAGAGGGCCACATTGTAATCAAGGATAACCGGCAATAAAGTGCCGAGCGTCATCTGGCCATCAGGGGCGGTGTCTGACGTGCATTAAGTGTTTGCGTAAACGATGGCCTCTTTTTCTCCGGCGTGAGCGTAATCACCATTACGGACCGGTGCGAGTAAGGGTAGTTCATTTATCAATATTCCACACCCTGGCGGGCCGCGATGCATTTCCGGTAAGGATGGCGGACTTCTCGTATTTCACTGACGTAATCGGCGCGGGAGAGAATTCCACCGGGGCAGTTCCTCCCGGTCAGGACCAGTTCGATCTCCGGGGGGCAGCCGGCGATCAGGCTGAGCACGCCCGCGGCGTCCAGCAGTCCGAGGTCGAGGGCGAGATTGATCTCGTCCAGGATCAGGAGATCGGCCGACTTTTCGCGCAGGATCTCTTCCGCCCGGTCCAGGCCCTCTTGCGCTTCCCGCCGGTCATCTTGACCGGGGGGTCGGGCGAGGATGCATTCCTCGCTCCCGAACCGGAGGACCCGGCAGTTCTCGAACCGGGTCAATGATGCGATTTCGCCGGAAGGTCTCATTTTCAAAAACTGGATCAGGCAGACCCGCTTTCCCCATCCCAGGGACCGGAGAGCGAGACCGAGGGCGGCGGTGGTCTTCCCCTTCCCGTCACCGGTGTAAATATGGATCATATAAATTAGCTCGCTGCGCTTGCTACTTTATAATGGACCCCCCGACTGATTCAGTCGGGGGGTCTGTTGGTTAATAAAAATATTTTCACCGAGGCAACACTATAAAAAAGCTTTATAACCTCAGCCAACATTTACCCCAAAGAATATAATTTATCTGTCGGCTTCAAATATACCATTCTTTTTTTTCCGCAGAAAAAATCAGAGTATTGTCCCGATTCAGTTATTCAAAAGTATTGTTATCCCGACGGATGTCGGGACGGATGTCGGGAAAATTCCAAAGCAGGAACTTAGCGCCTTCGGCGCAACTTCGTAGAGGCGACCTTCAGAGGCTGTCCGACAATTGGCATTTTTGCAAATTTCGCGGTCATTGCGAGGAGCGAAGCGACGAAGCAATCTTAACCAATTGGGATATAGCTTATTCTGATCACGCTTTTAGATCGCTTCGCCCCTCCGGGGCTCGCTCTGACATTTGTGGGGTTGTCGGACAGCCTCTAAAGACCGCCGCTACGATATTTATTGTCCCGATTATTTATTCAGAAATATCGTTATCGGGATCCCGATGGATATCGGGAAAATTCCGAAGCAGTAAATTAGCGCCTTCGGCGCGACTTTTCGCCACCAAGACACTAAGGAAAACCAAATAAGGTGAATATGTTACCCTTTTTTCTCTTTTCTTGGTGCCTTTGTGCCTTGGTGGCTAATAATTATTTTCCCGATGATTTCTTCCGGGCCGATGATTTCGGTTTGCCGGCGGTCTTTTTCGGCGCGGCGGACGCGGCGGCGGACGCCGGTTTTCTTTTCTTTGTCCCCTTCGCTCCGACCGGCTTTTTCTTCTCCGGCTTTTTTTTCACTGTCTTTTTCTTCGCCGCCTTTTTCTCGACCGGCGGGCGTTCCCTGTCACTTTCAACCCGGTCTTCCTGGCCCGGGAGAATGATCTTCTCTATCTCCACCGTGCAGAAGCCCTGGCGATGGCCCAATTTCCGGTGAGAGTCTTTTCGCCTCTTGTACTTGTAGACGATGATCTTCGGGGTCTTGCCGAACCCGGTAATCCGGCCTTTCACGGCATAGCCGTCGAGGGTGGGCCGGCCCAGCGCAATGTTTTCCCCGTTCCAGTAAAGAAGGACTTTCGGGAAAGTCACCAGATCGCCTCCGGCCCCCGCCAGCGTGGGGGTCTCGATGCTCCCCCCCTCCTCAACCAAATATTGCTTGCCGGCTATTTCTACAACCGCGAAGTTCATCGTTATCCCTCCAGTTTGATTAAATTTATGCAAGGCCGGCAACAGTGTCAACTGAAATCAATGCTCGTTCGGCCTGGTCACCCGCTCCTGGCCGGTGCTGGAGAGGGCCCAGATCACATACTCCTGAAACCCGAGCTCGGGGTTGTCGATAATGCTGATCCTGATCCCCCGCCGGTGGCCGAACCGGCGCAGCTGATCCCAGCCTTCCTCGAGGAGGAACCGGGCCAGGGCCGGAGCGGCCACGATCCGGAATCTCTTCGCCTTCGGATACCGGAACATCCCCGAACGGAGCAGGCGCTCGATCTCCAGCCCCATGCTGAACAATGACTTGACGGCGCCCAGCCCGCGGCAGTATGGGCAGCGCTCGTACACCTTCATCAAAAAGCTCTCTTCCTCCCTCTGCCTGGTCAACTGGACCAGCCCGAACTCGGAAAACGGGAGCACCCGGGTCTTGGCTTTATCCTTTTTCAGCTCTTTCAGGAGGGCGGTCATGACCCGCTTCTGATACCGCCGGGAGGACATGTCGATGAAGTCGATCACGATGATGCCTCCGACGTTCCGGAGACGGAGCTGCGTTGCCACCTCTTCGGCGGCTTCCAGGTTGGCCTTCAGGGCGGTCTCCTCCTGGTCTTTCCCTCCCTTGTGCTTCCCCGAGTTGACGTCGACCGCGACCAGAGCCTCGGTTTGATTGAAGACCAGGAATCCACCGCACTTGAGCCAGATCTTGGGGTGGAAAAGTTTTTCAATTTCAGCGTCCAGATCGTGCTTCTCGAAAAGAGGCTTCCGGCCCCGGTAAAGAACAAGCCGGGACTGGACCTGGGGAGAGAAGTTGGCCAGAAACCGGTTGATCTTTTTATATTCTGTTTTGGAATCAACGACGATGTGTTCGACATCGGTCAGCAGGGATTCCCGGATGACCTTCATGACCAGCCCCAGTTCTTCGTGCAGGAGCGCCGGGGCGGCGGCGTTCTTCTCCTGTTTCAGCACGGTCTTCCAGGTATTAAGCAGATAATGAAGATCTCTTTTCAGGTTCTGCCTGGTCGCGGTGAGGGCGGCCGTCCGGACGATCACGCCGATATCTTCCGAAGCCTTCAATTCCATGATCAGCTTCCGCAGACGCTGGCGCTGGTCGGCCGTGGTGATCTTGCGGGAGATTCCGATCCTCTTCTCCCGCGGGGTCAGCACCAGGTAGCGTCCGGGGAGGCTGATCTGGGTGGTTAAACGCGCCCCCTTGCCGCTGATCGGCTCCTTGACCACCTGGACCACGATCTCCTGGTCTTTCCGGAGAAGCTGCTGAATGGTGCGGACCGGCCGAAGAGATGAGTTTTTGGCGGGGGCGATGTCTTCGTCGTCGGCATACTCTTCCCAGAGGGATGACGACTGAGCGGTCTCCCTCATCGGCAGGAAGCCTTCTTTTTCCAGACCGACGGAGACGAAGGCGGCCGCCAGCCCGGGGAGGATGGTGGTCACCGTGCCCTTGTAGATGTTGCCCAGCGGACGCTGCGACTCGCCGCGTTCGAGAAAAAATTGTTCCAGTTTTCCGTCCGCCAGCACGGCCACCCGGTTTTCGCGCGGGTGACAGTTAATGAGTATCTCTTTGCTCATCACAATTTTCCTTCGGAAAATCGCAGCTGATTTTTGTTCAACGACAATTTCCGTTCAACCCGATGTATTCATTCATTTACTCAGAAAAATCATTATCGGGATCCCGACGGATGTCGGGAAAATTCCGAAGCAGCAAGGACAGCGCCGTCGCGCGAGTTCATCAATTTCTTCCACATTGTACGGGGAAGACCGGATATTATCAACACAAATTATGCATAATACTGCTGTTTTCGCGCAGCAAAAATAATATTCCTCAGCCCACCCCCGGATCGAGAAATCTCAGGCGCTGCCAGCGCAGGGCCGGCAGCTGCTCCCCGGCCGCCCCGGAGAGGGCCGCCAGGACCGCATAGGGGCGGCCGTTCTCCGCCAGGAAGAGAAGCATCCGCAGGCCCCCCTCCCCGTCCAGCTCGAGCTCCTCCACCCCCCGGCGGGCGTTCGCTGCTTCCGTCTCTCCTCCCCGATCACAGTCTGCCCGAAGATCGCCGGCGAGGAGAAATGATCTGATCATTTCCCCGGTCACCTGAACCGGGGCCTTCAGGAACACCCGGTACTCGGCTTGGGCAACCGCTCTCCCCAGGGGGAGCGCCCCGGGGGGAAGCAAGCTCGCTTCCTTGACCCTGATCCCTTCGGGGAGATGATCATTCAAACTCAGGCGGACCGCATCAGCCTCGACGGGGCGGGAGATGGTTGCCTCCAGCAGTTCATTCAGCCCTTCCATCCCCACTTTGAGCGGCGGGCAGAACGACACCCGGGGATGAGGACTGAACCCTTCCGAATACGCGATCGGAAGCCCGGCGCGGGAGAACGCCCGGAAGAAGACCCGGATCAGATCGCGGTGTGAAATGAACCGGATCAAGCCGGTTTTGGAGTAAGTAAGACGGAGTTTGATGGGATCCATTACTGTGCCCGATATACTATAGTGGTTCTCTTTCGTTTCGTGGGGATAAATGTTGCTAATCTGGATATCATTCCCCCAGGGCTTTCCTCGCTTCCCGGATCAGCGTCTCTTTCGCCGGACCGGCCTCGATATGATCCCAGGGTAAAGGGTCTTCATACTCATACGAAGGATTCAGGTAATTCTCCATCCTGACCCCGGTTTTACGGAACGCCGCTTCCCATTTCTTTGCGCTGAAGCGCTCCGTCCATCCGTCAAAACGGCACCCTTCCACCCATGCCGCCCGGAGCACTTTTCCCAGGCGCCGGTCGCCCCGGGCGAATGTTCCTTCCAGCCGGCTCAATTCCACCGGGTGGAACTTGAGCTTCACTCTCCGTGAATGCACCAGCCGCCGCAGCACCCCCTTCCTCCGGATCATTTCGGCGGCGTCGGCCATCCCCGTCCACTGAAAAGGCGTCGCCGCCTTGGGGACAAAATTCGACACCGTCACGTTCAGCCCCCCTCCCCACCCGGCGGTTCGGTTGATGATCTCCGCCATGGCGGCGAGGTCCTGATCGGTCTCGGTCGGCAGGCCGATCATGAAATAGAGCTTGAGGAGCCGCCAGCCCAGCTCGTGGAGCTTCCGGACGACATCCCGGAAAAGATCGACGTCAAGATGCTTGTTGATCACCCCCTGCAGCCGCCGGCTGCCCGCTTCCGGGGCCAGGGTGATCCCACTTTTTTGCAGCCGTTTTACTTCTCTCAGGATCGGTTCGTTGACGGAGGCTATGTTCAGGGAGGGGAGCGAGAGGCGCGCCTTCTTTTCGGCCAGGACCGGAGAGAGCTCTTCCATCAGCCGAACGATCCCCCGGTAGTCGCCGGTGGAGAGGGAGAGCAGGGAAACCTCTTCGAACCCGCTCCCGTCAACCAGTCCGCGGGCCTGCTGGATGACGATCCCGGGACTCTTCTCCCGGACCGGCCGTCCGATCCAGCCGGCCTGGCAGAACCGGCAGCCGCGCCGGCAGCCCCTCATGATCTCCACCACCCCCCGGTCGTGGACGATCTCGGTCACCGGGATCAGAGGACGCTCCACCCGCGAGCGGTTGATGTCCTTCAGTATACTCTTCTCCACCCGCTCCGGCGCCGATCCGTTGATCGGGGTGATGCTTCTGAAAAGGCCGGATTCGTCATACGCTGCCCGATAGAGAGAGGGGGCGTAGAGGCCGGAGACCCTCCCGACCAGGTCCTTCAGAACGTCATCTTTATTCCCGGGGCCCGGGCCTCCTCCCCCGCTTGCCCGCGCCTTTTGCTTCCAGGGCCGGTAGGCGGCAAGGATCTTTCCGATCGCCTCTTCCCCGTCGCCGATCAAAAAGAGGTCGAAGAAGTCGGCCAGCGGTTCCGGGTTGGTCGTGTTCGCTCCTCCCCCCAGGATCAGGGGATACTCCGGCCAGGGCCGCGCGCGGGCGTCAACCGGGATCCCGGCCAGATCCAGCATGGCGAGAATATTGGTGTAGGTAAGCTCCACCTGGAGAGAGAAACCCCAGATATCAAACCGGCCGGCCGGCGTGAAGGACTCCAGAGAGTAGAGCGGGATGCCCGCCCGGCGCATCGCCGCTTCCATGTCATTCCAGACAGCGAATGCCCGTTCCGCGGAGGCCCAGCTCAATCGGTTCACGATGTCGTAGATGATCCGGAGCCCGTGGTGGCTCATCCCGATCTCATAGAGGTCGGGATAACTGAGCAGCAGCCTGACCTCCGCCTCCGGACGGGAGACGGCGTTGATCTCCCCGCCGATATAGCGGGCCGGCCGCTCGACAAAGGGCAGAACCTCGGCTTCGAGTAAGTTTCTGATATGCATTGACAAAGATTGTTCGCTTGCGTTTCGTGAGGGTTGCTTATGAATGACTAAATCAGAATGTCGAAGCGCCTCCGCCGAAGCGGCTTCGGCGCTCTCGCGAAGACGGATGACGAATCAATGACTAAATCCGAATGTTAAGAACCTCTGCCGGAGCATCTTCGGTCTCTCGTCCTTACGCCCAATAGTGCTGCAATGCACAGGAGAATGCGCTTACCTGACGGAGGCAGAATCCAAAAAACCGAGGCTCAAAAGCAAACCGCCCGCGAGGAGAAAAAGGTGATGCCGATTACATTAGACATTTGGATTTTAATATTATTTCTGGTTTCGTCATTCGGATTTCGTCATTTAGAATAATATCTGGATTATCCACATTGACCCACATAAAATGGAAGAGAACCATAAAGATTAATAGAAGTACCGGTGCGTGTACACGCTCTGGCACAGTCCCAGCAGGGCCAACACCGCCGTGGTCACCGAGCCCCCGTAGCTGATCATCGGCAGCGGCAGCCCGGTGGCCGGGAGGAGGCCGGCCGCCATCCCGATGTTGATCCCGACATGGCTGGCCAGGACCAGGATCGCCCCCCCGACCAGGAGCTTGCCCGTCATTTCCCGGCACTTCAACGCTATCAGGAGAAGCCGGGAAAAAAGCACCCCGTACAGACCGAGCGTCAGCAGGCAGCCGGCAAATCCCCACTCCTCGGCCAGCACCGAGAAGATAAAGTCGGTCTGGCGTTCGGGAAGGAAGCTCAGCATGTTCTGGGTCCCGGAGAGCCATCCTTTCCCCCAGATGCCGCCGGAGCCGATCGCTATCTTCGACTGCAGGATGGTATACCCGGCCCCGGATGGGTCAAGACCCGGGTTCAGAAAGACCAGGAGACGGGTCTTCTGGTAATCCTTGAGGTAAAACCACGTCCCCGGAGCGAGCAGCGCCAGGATCAGGAGGATGATCAGGATATTCCTGACCCGGCCGCCGGCGACGAAGATCAGGCCCAGGGTCACCGGCAGGAAGATGAGGGCGGTTCCCAGATCCGGCTGCTGGCGGATCAGAAGAGCCGGAACGGCGGCCAGCCCGCAGGGGATAAAGATATAGGACCAGCGGCTCCGGCGATCGTATTTAACGGTCAGGTAGCGGGAGAGCATCAGGATCAGGGTCACCTTGGCGTACTCCGACGGCTGGACGGTGAACCCTCCCAGCTGGATCCAGCGACGGGCTCCGTACCGGGACTCTCCCAGAGCCAGGATGACGACCAGCATCAGGGTCGTGCACCCGGCCAGAAAGTAGCCGCCGGCAACGACCTTCCGGTAATCAGCCGCGGCCAGAAAAAAGAAAAGGAGAAGGCCCAGCGCCAGCCAGAAGACCTGCCGTTTAAAATAAAGGGTGCCGGTGGCCGCGCTCAGCTGGTAGGAAGCGCTGTAGACGGCCGTGGTGCCGAGGGCGGAGAGCGCCAGTATAACTACCAGAAGCGTCCAATCCATATATCTGAGATTTCGCAACGGATTCATTATTAAAATTTTTACGGAGTAAAAATTTTAATCCATTACTCCACTATTCCAGTACTCCACCACTCCATTTTATCTTCACCCGGATAACACTAACTCTCTGGTTTATCTTTTAAACGCGTCTTGGTGTCGAAGTATCTCCGCATGAATTCCCCCGCCAGCGGCGCCGCCGACTGTCCGCCCGAAGCCGCGTCTTCCAGAAGAACTGCCAGAACAACCTCCGGCTCATCCGCCGGCGCCAGAGCCAGAAACCAGGCGTCCGTGTCGTATTCGGGGGGAGAGCCTACTTGAACCGTACCCGTTTTCCCGGCAATTGTAATCGACGGCTGGGCGGCCAGATGCCCGGTTCCGTCCACCTCGTTGACAACCCGTGTCATCCCCGAGAGCACTTCCCCCCAGATCTTTTTCGGGATGTCGATCCGCTTTTTGACCGCCGGATCTTCTCTCTTGATGACACGCCCGTCCGGGGCCGTTATCCTGCCGACAATCCTCGGCCGGTAGAGCGTGCCTTTTTCGGCGATCAGGCAGCCCAGGACCGCCATCTGGAGCGGCGTCACCAGAAGATACCCCTGCCCGATGGAGAGGTTGATCGTATCCCCGGGATACCATGGTTCGCCCACGATTTCCTGCTTCCAGGAGCGGCCGGGAACGACTCCGGGGCTCTCACCTTTTATCTCCACCCCGGACCGTTCGCCCATGCCCAGCTCCCGGGCCAGGGCGGCGATCCGGTCCACCCCCAGCTCCAGGCCCAGGTTATAAAAATAGACGTTGCAGGAATGCTTGATCGCCTCCTGAAGACAGACCGGACCGTGGCCGGCTGGCCGCCAGCAGTGAAAAACCCTCCCTCCCAGGACAAATATCCCCGGACAGGTATACGTCGTCGCCGGGGTGGCGATCCGGGTACTCAGCGCGCCCAGGGCGATGACGAGCTTGAAGGGTGAGCCCGGCGGATATTCCCCGCTCAGGGCCCGGTTCAGGAAGGGAGCGTCGGGATTGGCGAATATGCTGTCGGCGTCTTCCCGGCGGACCGGCCGGATCAGGAGGTTGGGGTTGAATGATGGGTGGCTGACCATGGCCAGGATGTCGCCGTTGCGGGGATCCATCGCCACCGCCGCCCCTTTCCACCCCTCCATCAGTTCATCCAGGATCTCCTGCGCCCGGATATCCATCGTCAGGTGGATGTCATCGCCGGGGAGAGGCTCCGTCCGGTTCAATACCCGGTCCCGGTAGAGCCGGGCGTTCACCTGAAGCCGTTCGATGCCGGGTCGTCCCTTCAGGTAACGGTCATAGGCGTCTTCCACTCCCATCTTGCCGATATCGTCCTGGGCGCGGTAGCCGGAATCTTGCAGCTGATCGAGTTCTCCCGGGCTGATCTGCCCGACATAGCCGAGCAGGTGAAAGGGGACGGACCCGTATGGGTAATGCCGGACCGGGTTGACCTGCACGTCAACCCCCGCCAGCTCCGGGCTCCGTTCCTTGAGGGCGGTCGCCGCCACGATGCCGACATCGGCCGCCAGCCGCACCGGCTCGAAGGGCCGCTCGCCGAAGGTGTCCAGACGGGCATTCAAGCGTTCCGCCGGGATGTTCAGAACAATGCTCAAAAACGCGATCAGCCTTTCCCGATTTTCTATCTCGGTGGGATTGGCTACCACGTCAAAACTGGGGCGGTTGTCGGCCAGCACCACCCCGTTGCGGTCGAAGATCTTCCCCCGCGGCGGGGGGATGCGCACCAGGCGGATCCGGTTCCTGACGGCGCGATCCTGATACTCTTCTCCCTTCACCACCTGCATGTACCAGAGGGTGATGACGATGACCGCCCCCCAGACGAGCAGGAAGACGGCGAGAACCCGGAGCCGCGCGTCGATTGATTTTTTCAATTAAAAGTTATCTCCCGCAGTCTACCCCGATTCATCGGGGTTCGCAACTTGGGGGGAAAGGTTGCGGTTGCGCGGCTCGAATCGGTTGCGTGGAACGGTTGCGGAGCCAAGCCGTCCGCAACCCTTCCCCGTTCAACGTTTCGAGCAACGTCCTTCGATCCCGAAAGATCTCAGGATCTGAGGGACAACCGTTCAACGATAGCCGTTTTATTAATTTATTGTCCCGACTCATTCCCGATGCAATCGGGGCCATTCGGGTTTCGTCATTCGTCATTCCATTTCCTTTTCTTCGCGGCCTTCGCGGTTCATTGATCCCGGCGATTTCTCCCTCCCCAGAGCCCGATCCGTCAGCCACAGCCAGAGAGGCGAGACCAGGGTGGTCTGCCAGACGGCGGGCCAGATCACGTCGCGCCAGGCGGCGGACCAGGCCGGCGGTGAGGAGAAAATCACCAGCAAAAGATAATAGAGCAGCCCGTTGACACCTGACGCGGCCGCCACCATGACAACCCGGGTGGTCAGATGTCCCCGGTAGAGCGAGCTGCTGAAGAACGCCGCCAGCATTCCCGTCGCCGCCAGGGTGAGTGAGTGCAGCCCCAGAACCCCGGCCGAGAAGAGGTCGGCCAGAAACCCCCCCGCCATCCCCGAGAACCACCCCGCGGTCAAGCCTTCCTGCAGGGACCAGTAAACCACCACGATCAGGACCAGGTCAGGGCGAAAATCGAATAGGAGGCCGGATTTCCCCGCGGACCCCTGGATGACGACCGCGGCCAGGAAAAAAAGGAAGAGCACGAACCTGACCCGCCATTTCCTCCCCCGGGCGGGGATGAAGTGATGGATGGGGCGGCGGACAGTGATATTCATATCTTGTGAATAAATACAGTGATCTGCTTAATCATAACTCCATCACTCCGTTATTCTAACCCGGCTGTTTGAATTAAAATCAAACCGCGGCGAACCGGGGAGAGATATCTGCATCACTGCAGCACCATTACCTGTTCCAGGCGGTCAAAGCGGGTGGCCGGCTCCAGGTCGGCATACTGGTACAGCCCGAACTCCTGTTCATAAACGCCGGTGATGGTGCCGATGAGAAGGCCGGGAGGGTATATCTGCCCGAGACCGGAAGTGATGACGGCCTCCCCGGGCAGGATCGGGGGGCGGCGGGGAAGGTACTTCATCACGCACCCTCCATCAGTCGTTCCCTCCACAATCCCGGTCTGGCGGGAACTCTGGATCATCCCCCCCACCCCGCTGGTCCGGTCGATGATCAGCAATACCCGGCTCAGGTGGGGAGCGACCTCGACCACCTTTCCCACCACCCCCCGGGCCGACACCACCGCCGCTTCCCTGACCACCCCGTCAGCGCCGCCCTTGTCGATCAAGATGCTCTGGTTCCAGTGGTAGATATCCCGGCCGATGACCCGGGCCACCACTCCGCTGTAGCGCTGTTTCCGCTTGAAGTCGAGCAGGGATCTCAGCGCCTCATTTTCATTCTCGACCTCTCTCAGGCGGGCGACCTCGACCGTCAGGAAAGCGTTTTGTTCTTCCAGACGGGGATTGATCCGGGCGGCCTGGATGATCCGGCCGATATTCTCCGCCAGGACGCCCGCCGGCAAGAAGACAGCGGCGGCGGCGGAATGGATCGGGGCGGCGACCTCGGCCAGACGGATCTTCAGGAAAGCGGAGAAAGAAGGAGAGAGACTGAGAAGGATGATCAGAAAGAGCGCGACCGCCACCGCGACGACAATCCTCCTCATGGCATCGGCTCCCGACTACAGGCTCGATTTTTCGGCGACCACGATTTTTTTCAGGAAACGGAGTTCCTGCAGCACCTTCCCGGTTCCCAGCACGACCGACTCAATCGGCTCATCGGCCACGTGGACCGGGAGCCCGGTCTCCTCGGCGAGCAGCTTATCGAGCCCCCGGAGCAGGGCGCCCCCGCCGGCCAGAACCATGCCCCGATCGACCAGGTCGGCCGACAGCTCGGGAGGACACCGTTCCAGGCTGATCCGGACCGCCTCGATGATGGTGGAGATCGGTTCCGCAATCGCCTCCCGCACTTCCTCGGAGTTGACGATCATGGTCTTGGGAAGACCCGCCACCAGGTCCCGGCCCTTGACCTCCATGGTCAGCTCTTCCTCCAGGGGATAGGTGGAGCCGATGTTGATCTTGATCATCTCCGCCATCCGGGGGCCGATCAGGAGATTGTAGGTCCGTTTCAGATACTGGATGATCGCCTCGTCCATCTCATCCCCGCCCACCCGGACCGAGCGGCTGAAGACGATGCCCGCCAGGGAGATGATGGCAACCTCCGAGGTGCCTCCCCCGATGTCGACGATCATGTTCCCGGCCGCTTCCTGGACCGGGAGACCGACCCCGATGGCGGCGGCCATCGGTTCCTCGATCAGGTAGACCTCGCGGGCCCCGGCATGCTCGGCGGAGTCCTTCACCGCCCGCTTCTCAACCTCGGTGATCCCGGAAGGGATCGCGACCACGATCCGGGGACGGATCAGCGCCTTGCGGTTATGGACCTTGCGGATGAAGTACCGGAGCATGCTCTCCGTGATCTCGAAGTCGGCGATCACCCCGTCCTTGAGCGGGCGGATGGCCACGATGCTGCCCGGGGTTCTTCCCAGCATGTTCTTGGCCTCTTCGCCCACCGCCAGAACATTGTTGGTTCCTTTCTGGATGGCGACCACGGAGGGTTCGTTGAGAACGATGCCGCGCCCTTTGACAAAGACCAGGGTTGAGGCGGTGCCGAGATCAATCCCCATGTCCGCGGAAAACATCCCCAGAATGCGATCGAATAGCATTGTATTCCTCCTTGAAATTTTCCTGCGGAAAATTTTAATATCATAAATTAGCGAGCGTAGCGAGCTAATTTATAATAATAGGGTATTTTACAATTATGGCAAGGAGAAATCGGCTCCTCTGCCGGAGCGGCCCCCTTCATCCCTCGATCAGAAAGGACCTGAAATCCCCCAGGGCCCGGTCCTCGATCAGGACTTCCACGTAGACATCCTTCTGGTGGTAATCGATCTTGACGACCTTCCCGTCCCGGTAAAGCCGGGAGATAAGGTCGGGCCGGCGCTGCGGTATCAGCAGCCGGTGATGCCGCCGAAGGGTCGCCAGATCAAGCTGTTCGTCGATCGCCGTCAGGAGTTCGGCCAGGCCGGTCTTCCTGAGCGCCGAGATCGGCACCCCTCCCTCCAGCCGGGCCCGGGCCTCGCTGATCAGAAAAGGATCGGATACCAGGTCGGTCTTGTTCAGCGCCACGATCATCGGCTTTCCTTCCGCTTCCATCTCCCTCAAGACCGCCTCCACGGCCTTCTTCCGCTCCCAGACCAGCCGGTGCGATATATCCAGCACCTCCAGGAGAAGATCGGCTTCCCTGACTTCCTCGATGGTGGCCCGGAACGAATCGAACAGGTCGCGGGGCAGGCTGCGGATGAATCCGACCGTGTCGCTGAAAAGAACCGGCCGCCCTGAGGGGAGCACCTCCTTCCGGGTGATCGGGTCGAGGGTGGCGAAGAGCTTGTCCTCGGCCAGAACCGACGCCTCGGTCAGGGCGTTGAGAAGGGTGGACTTGCCGGAGTTGGTGTAGCCGATGATCGAGATGACGGGCACCCCGGTCTGGGTGCGGTGCTTCCTCTGCGCGTCCCGGTGGAGCCGGACCTTCTCGATCTCCTTCTCCAGGCGGTGAATCCTGGTCCGGGCCATCCTCCGGTCGACTTCGACCTGTTTTTCTCCCGCGTCCCGGGTCCCCATCATCCCCCCCTTCTGCCGGGACAGGTGGGTCCAGGCTCCGGCCAGACGGGGCAGCGCGTACCGGAGCTGGGCCAGCTCGATCTGGAGCCGTGCCTCCCGGGTCCGGGCCCGCCGGGCGAAGATGTTCAGTATCAGCTCGGTGCGGTCGTTGACCTTCACGCCGGTCAGGTCCTGCAGGTTTTTAAGCTGGACCGGAGAGAGATCCCCGTTGAAGACCAGGACCGCGATGCTCTCCTGCCGGCAGCGGCCGGCGATCTCCTTCGCCTTACCGGGGCCGACGTAGGTGGCGGGATGCGGCCGGGTCCGCCGGGAGACGTCTTCCCCGATGATCTTCAGCCCGGCCGTCTCGGCCAGCTGGGAGAGCTCGGCCAGCATGTCTTGGATGTCCCATCGATCCGACCGCGGAGACTCGACCCCGACCAGGAGGGCCCGGCGGTCCGGCTCCATTTCTTTTTTGATTTCGATCATAAAATTTTCCTCTGGAAAATTTTAACCCGAGCTAATCAAAGCTTATTTTCCGGGTCGGATTCCGACATTCTTTCCGGTTTCGCCATTGAGTACCGACGCTTCAGCGCAAACTGATTTTTGCCGATGTCCAGGATATCCATCACCCCGGCCAGCGCGTCCTCCGGCTGGTCGGCGGGGGCGAGGTCAACCCAGCGGATTCTCTGGTCTTTCCGCCACCAGGTCAGCTGGCGCCTGGCGAGATGCCGGGTGTTGGCCGCCAGGCGCCGAACGGCCTCCTCCCGGGAATACTCGCCGCTCAAGTAACCGATCGCTTCTTTGCAACCCAGCGCCTGCCGGGCGATCCGGTTTTCCCGGATGCCCCGCTCCAGGAGCCGCCCGGTCTCTTCAACCAGCCCCCGCTCGAACATCTCCTCCGCCCGCCGGTTGATCCGGGCGTATAAATCATCCCGGTCCCGCCGGAGCCCAACCATTATATAGGCAGTGGACATTGGGCAGTGGGCAGTAGTCGGCTTTTTCCCGGCAAGAAGGGCGCCCGGCTCTTTGCGCTCTGCTCTTTGCCCCGTATCGTTCGACGTTGGACGTTGGACGTTCGACGTTCGATGTTCGTCTTTCCTCCCCCACTGCGTCTGCCATCGGGAAATGGGAATACCGGTCGCCTCGTACACTTCCAGGGCCCGGATAATTCTCTTCCGGTTGTTCGGATGAATACGCCGGGCGGCGGCCGGGTCCACGTCCCCAAGAAGCCGGTGCAGGTACCCCGGCCCTTTCTCGTTTTCTTCCCTCTCCAGGCGATCCCGGCAGGCACGGTCGGCGGCGGGGCCCGGGAAGAGCCCGTCCACCAGGACCCTGATATACAACCCGGCCCCGCCGACCACGATCGGGACTGCCGGCCGTCTCCAGATCTCGGCGATCAGGGGACCGGCCAACTCGCGGAACCGGGCCGCCGTGTACTGCTCGGACAGGTCGAGGATATCGATCAGGTGGTGGGGGACACGGGCGAGTTCCCGGGGAGAGGGCTTGGCGGAGGCGATATCCAGCCCCCGGTAGACCTGGAATGCATCGGCGCTGATGATCTCTCCGCCGATCTTCTCTGCCAGAAGGATCGAGACCTCGGTCTTGCCGACCGCGGTCGGCCCCAGGATAATCAACGTCTCATCCAATGTCCAAGCCCTGATTAATAACTGGTGGCAATCTGAAGACCGCCACTACGAACGGGCTCAAGCCCCGTAGCGGCGACCTTCAGAGGCTGTCCGATAATTCAGATTTTAGGCATTTTAGAGGTCATTGCGAGGAGCGCAGCGACGAAGCAATCTCATCATTTTGGATAAGAGGTGGTTATGAATGAGAAAATAGCTTGCTTCGCCCCTTCGGAGCTCGCAAGGACATTTCAGGGTTTACCGGACAGCCTCTTCAGGCCGCCACCAACTCAAACCGTAATCGCCTCCGGCTACTTCGTAGCGCCGACCTTCAGGTCGCCATCGTCTCTTTTAAAATAAAAAATTTTTACGTTTTTTGTCGAATATCCTGAGTTTATCGAAGGGCGCCTTTTACGGCTAAATAAGGGGCCGAGGCGGGGCATCTTGCCAGGTTTTGCGCCTTTTGGCGGCTTCACTTATCGTCTCCCGAAGCGTTTTTCCAGGTCTTCCCAGGCATGGATCAGCATGGTCGGGCGCCCGTGCGGGCAGTGACCCGGCTCCGCGCAGGCGTACAGCTCCTCCACCAGCCTGCTCAGTTCGACCGGCTCCAGCCGCTCCCGGGCCTTGACCGCGGCCAGGCAGGACAGCCTGATGATGATCTCCTCCCGGGGATCGGCCGGTCCGCCTTTCTGCTCGTCGAGCCGGGAGATCACATCCAGGACCAGCTCCTCCCGGTTCCAGCTGGAGAGGATCGCCGGGAGAGCGGTGATGATGAATGAATCGCGGCCGAACGGCTCGATCTCGATGCCGAGGTCCTTAAAAAGAGGGATCCGTTCCGCCAGCAGGGCGGCCCGGGTCGGGGTCAGGTCGACGTTGATCGGCGCCAGCAAGGGCTGAACCTCTATCCGATCCTTCCGGAAAGCCTCCCGGAAACGCTCATAAACGACCCGTTCATGGGCGGCGTGCTGGTCGATGATCACCACCCCTTCCGGGGTCTGGGCCAGAACATAGCGGTTCCCGGCCTGGCCCAGGACCCGATAGAGTCCCGGGCCGGCGGCCGGCTCCGTTTCTCCTCCCGGAAGCGGGCCGCCGGACCATTTTTGACCGAGATTCATCTCCTCCTGCCCCGGCGCATAGGCGGCCGCTCTCTCCCCCACCCCGCCCACCGGACGGCCGGAACCGGAAGCGGAAGCCGAAGACGCGGGAAAGGAACTTTTCAGGGCGCCGGCCACGGCCCTGACCACCAGCCGGCGGACCCGGTCGGGGCGGGAGAACCTGACCTCTCGCTTGGCCGGATGAATATTGACATCCACCCCCGTGCCGGCGAGGTCGATCGATATGACCCCGGACGGGAACCTCCGCCCCGGCAGGCGGACGCCGTACCCTTCCAGCACCGCTTGGGCGATCATCCGGTCCTGGACCGGCCGGCGGTTGATAAAGAGCGAGAGCCCGTGGCGGACGGCAGCCGCCTGGCCGGGGGAGACGATGAAACCGCTGACCGCGATATCCCCTTCGTTCTCCCGCAGGGGGAGGAGACGCCGGGCCGAATCGCTTCCCCAGAGATCCCCCAGCCGATCTTGGAGCGTTTCGACCGCCGGCAGGGTGAACACCTTTTCCCCCTCTCTCTCAAAACTGAAAGCGACCCCCGGGCTGGCCAGGGCGTGAGCGACGACCTCGGCCGTGATGTGGCCCAGCTCGGTTCGGGGGGTCTTCAGAAATTTCAGCCGGGCGGGCGTGTTAAAAAAAAGCCGGCGCACTTCGATCACCGTCCCGGGGGGCGCGCCCGCCTCGGAGACATCCCGGATCGAACCGGCGATGATATGAATCCGGATCGCGGCGAGCGAATCAGCCGGGCGGCTGGTGAGCCTGACTTCGGAGACGCCCGCGATGCTGGGCAGGGCCTCCCCCCGGAATCCGAGGGTGGAGAGCGTCTCCAGATCCGGGAAGTTCCTGAGCTTGCTGGTGGAATGCCGTTCAAAAGCCAGGATCAGATCATCCCGCTCCATCCCGCAACCGTCGTCTTCCACCCTGATCTCCCGTCTCCCCGCTCCCCGCACCGCCACCCCGATGTTCTTCGCCCCCGCGTCCAGGGAGTTCTCGATCAGTTCTCTGACCACGGAAGCGGGACGCTCCACGACCTCCCCGGCGGCGATCTTGTTCACCACCGCTTCCGGCAGCAGTCTTATCCTGCTCATAATTTCTGCTTCGTACAGATTATCATCTTCTATCCAAAATACGCTTGATCTCTCCGTATCTGTCGACCTTCAGGTCGACAGTCATTGTTCTTTTAAAAGATTTTCTTTTAAAAGAACAGCCCAGATATGGCGGCAGGCGAAGCCGAGTTTCCTTCCCCGGTAGGTATAATCCGGCCCGCTGCAGGAGGCGCCCAGGAGAGGCCCTTCCCGGACCAGCGTCACCGTGTATTCCCCCACCTCGTAATGATTCTCGTCGATCTTCTTGATCCTGGCGGCATCGATCCTCCCCTTGTCATACCGGTCCCCTTCCCGGATCATCCCGGGCGCGATCTCGATATAACCGTCCGGGAGCTTGAAGACCCGCCGCCCGATGGTGTCGGCCTCCTCCCGGCACTGCTCGATCTTGATCCGGATCGTCTCCGGCTGCCAGTCCGGATAGAGCCGGAACAGATCTTCATAGATCGCGATCGCCTCCATGAATTTATCGTAGGCCAGGCGATCCTCTTTTTGATAAATGGCCTTCCGGGCCTCCCGGATCAGAAAGTACGCCTTCTGGTTCAACTCCTCAGGTGCGGCCGGCGCGTCCGCGGCCCGGGCCATCCCCATGAAGATAAAACCAGCTCCCAGAATCGCCGACGAGAGACGAAGCAATTTCATGTCGCTCCTCCCTGTATATTGGAATCTTTCCTGGAACGTGGTTAAAAAGCTTTTCAATATAAATAATGTCACTTTCCGGCCTGCCGGAAAGCGACATTATTTATAACCAGAGTTTGCGGTCGAGAACCCGGTACTGGATCGCCTCCGAGACGTGGGCGGGCTGCAGCTCCTCTTCCTCCGCCAGGTCGGCGATGGTGCGCGACACCTTGAGGATTCGATCGTAGGCGCGGGCGGAGAGACCCATCTCATTCATCGCGATCTCCAGCAGCTCCTTCCCTTCCCGGGAGAGGCGGCAGTACCGGCGCAGGGCCGAAGACCCCATGTCGGCGTTACGGTAGATACCGGCCGACCGGAAGCGTTCCTGCTGGATGGCCCGGACTCCTCCCACCCGCCGGCGGATCGCTTCCGAGTTCTCCCCCCGCTCGCCCCCGGAGAGGTCCCGGTAATCGACCGCCCCCACCTCGACGTGGATGTCGATCCGGTCGAGGAGCGGCCCGGATATCTTGGCCATGTACTTCTGGATCTGACCCGGCGTGCACCGGCACTCCCGCCGGGGGTCGGTATAGTAGCCGCAGGGGCAGGGGTTCATCGCCGCCACCAGCATGAAGCGGGCGGGGAAGGTGATCGATCCGGCCGCCCGGGAGATGGTCACCTCCCCGTTCTCGAGGGGCTGACGGAGGACTTCCAGAACATTGCGATGAAACTCGGGGAGTTCATCCAGAAAGAGGACCCCGTTGTGGGCCAGGCTGACGTCCCCCGGCCTGATCTTCGTTCCCCCGCCGATTAAAGCGATATCGCTGATGGTGTGATGGGGGCTGCGGACCGGGCGGGTGGCGATCAGCGCCGCCCCTTTCGCCAGCAGCCCCACGCTGCTGTGGATCCTCGTCGTCTCCAGCGCCTCTTCCAGGGACATCACCGGCAGGATGGTCGGGATCCGCTTGGCCAGCATCGACTTCCCGGCCCCCGGGGGGCCGATCATGATCAGGTTATGCCCCCCGGCCACCGCCACCTCGATCGCCCGCTTGACATCACCCTGTCCCCTGACGTCGGAAAAATCGATCGGGTACCCGCCGGAATCCTTGAAGATTTCGTCCAGATCAACGCGGACCGGGGGGAGCTCGATCTCGCCGGCCAGGTACTTGACCGCCTGGGAAAGGTTCTTCAGCGCCCGCACCTCCAGGCCCTGCACGATAGCGGCTTCCCGGGCGTTGTCCGCCGGCACCAGGAGCGACCGCGCCCCCCATCCCCGGGCCGCCATGGCGATCGAGAGAACTCCGTTGACCGGCCGGATGGCGCCGTTCAGAGCCAGTTCCCCCAGTATGATGTGGCCGGGAAGGACGCTGGCGGACATCTGGCCGCTGGCGGCCAGCACACCCAGCGCGATCGGGAGGTCGAAGCTGGGGCCTTCCTTTTTGATATCGGCGGGAGCCAGGTTGACGGTGATCTTATCGTCCGGGTGCTCGAAACCGGAGTTGTTGAGAGCGGTGCGGACCCGGTCCTTGCTCTCCTTCACCGCCGCGTCCGGGAGCCCGACCACCACCTCCACCGGGAGACCCCCGCTCACGTCCACCTCGATCTCGATCGGATAGGCGTCTATCCCCAGCAACCCCGCCGAGAAGACCTTGGCTAACATCTTAAAATTTTTCTCCCGAGCCAGATGTCTGGTTTCCAGTGGTAGCCGCACTTTTTAAGGTGCGCGGCCAATTACAACCTTATAAATTCTACAATAATTTCTCATTCGAATTAACGATACCAAATTATAATACATCTACAATATTTTCCGACAATAAAAAAGCGGCCCCTGAGCCTGTCTATTGACAGGCCGGCAGCCGCTTTTTAACTACAGAACAGGATAACTTTTTAAAAATTCCCCATCAATCCCCTCCCCTACCCCGGCGCATAGACCACTTGCTAAGTTTCATGAATAAGTCGCCCTTCGGGCTTCCGCTCAGGGTTAACCCTGAGCCCTTCGACTGTGCTCAGGGTGCGAAGCATCGCGTCGAAGCCTGCGAGAAAGCAATCTGCTTTCTTGCAGGCGGTTATGAACGAAAACGAAGTTTTCGTGAATAATCAGGGTTAAAAACCCGATTATTATCGTACAATAACTTGCGTTAACCGGGCCCCCGAAGATAGTTGTTTTTCGGTCCCACTTGAGGAAGTCGTGTTAGTCTTGATGGAAGTCGTTACTGCCGGTACGCTTGCGGCAGTGGTCAGCGTTTTCGGCTGGATCGCTACTTCCTGCTGACGCGTAATGTTCTCCTCGATCCGGCGCGTCAGGTCCGACCCGTTGATATCCGGCACACCCAACGGTTGTTTTACCACTCCATCCGGCTTGGTAACGCTCTGGTCCGGACCGTCGACAATACCGTCGACATCCATATCCCGTCCGCTATCCTCCGAGTCATTTGCATAAATCAACAATTCCACCTGGTGGGGAGCGGAATCCGAGCTGGCGAAGTGTTTTTCGGCCAGAAGCGATCCTTCCACCCGCCCCTTCAACAGGAGGCCGTGATTGGAGGAGGGAGAATCGATCCAGGCTTTGACCCAGGCGGTGATATCCAGGGTCAAAGTACCGCCGCGGTTCACGGTGGCATGGAGCGTGGGCGTAATCATGGGGTTGTTAATGAAACCGGGCTGGTTTTTCCAGGTGACGGTATTCTCCCCCCAGGGACCGCCGCTCAACAGGTGGGCGCTGATTTCCAGGGGCGTACCGTCCCAAACGTCCCCGGTCTCTTTCAGACACAATATCGCCTGAGACAATCTACTGGAATTGGAAAATCCGGAAAAATCGAACTGGATCAGTGTCCGCATGCTCCCGTAAATCCCGGTTTTTATCTTGAGCAAGGAGGGGTCTACCCTCCCAAAGGGGGTGGAGGGAGTATAACTTGATACATAAGCGTCCTGCATCGGACTGAGAATCTGGGAAGGATAATGTTCGGAATCGGAAGGGATGCAGCTGTCGGGGTCGTTGGGGTCGGTGCCGTCCGCCACCTCCTGACCGTCACCCACCCCGTCCTGGTCGGAGTCGGGAGAAAAAGGATCAGTCTCGTGCTGTATTTCCTGATTATCGTTCAGTCCGTCACTGTCGGTATCCGGATTTACGGGATCGGTGTGAGTGTTGTAGAGCTCCTCCCCGTCGGTGAGACCGTCCCCGTCGCTGTCAGCTCTAAGCGGATTGGTCCCCTTATCGAATTCGGTTTGGTTGGAAAGCCCGTCACTGTCGGGGTCTTCTCCCCAGATGTGGGAGCCGCCGAAATAGTCTTCCCAGTCGGCCGCGCTGGTCGGCCAGGACAGCGAATTGTACGGGTCGGAATCATATTTGTACTCCGCTTCATCCGGCCAGCCGTCCCGGTCGCTGTCCAGCTTGGGATTATCAAAAGAAAGGTAGTAGCTGACCTTGCCCAGCAGTTCGTTAAGATCAGAAACTCCGTCACCGTTAGAATCCCGCAAAGACGGGTCGAATCCCAATATCTCTTCGCCGATATCCGCCAGCCCGTCGCCGTCGCCGTCCAGCGGCACATCGGCGCTCTTCCCCACCTGGAGGCTCCCGTCGCCGATGATATTGAAGATAGCCCCCGGATCTCCGTAGGCCATGGAAAAATTGAAGCGTCGGATTGTCGATTCGCCGATATAAGCGTAATAGTCGATCAGGCTCCAGAACCGTCCGGCATCGGGGGAACGAATGGTAAAGAGGTCCCAGCTGTGGATGAGGGGGGAACCCATGGCCGCCGCTGGGCGGCTAGTCTCGGAGTTGATCGTGTTCATCACCAACGAATAATTTCCGCCGTCCGCCCAGTCACCGCAGCCGCACCCGGCGTAAAGAACCAGCTTGGGCCACTCATTGCCGGACCCATGGAAATACGCTTCGTCGTATCCAAATTCCCCGCAATACGTAGGGGTGCCATGGGCCGAATAGAGAAAGGCATGGGACCGGCGCTGGTAATAGGAATAGGCGGTCGCCTGCGTGCTCGCCCCTAAAAAGCTTGTGATGGAATCGAAGGCGGCGGCGAAATAACGGGAGGTAACGCAGGACCAGTCGGCGTCGGTGGTATCATGGACAAAATATCCATCGGCGGAATCCTGGACGATATAATCACTCAACAACCGGTTCCTGCCATAACGGTCGAAAACACTGCCGCTTATAGAATCATTACAGTTATAGGTAGCGTAGCGTGAGACCCAGGCTTCCAGGAAATAATATTTGCTCGGTCTTTCGTCGGACATATGATGGATTCCATCCCCGTTCTCGTCATTCCACTTTTCCCCAAACAGGTTTCCATACATATGATCGGTCGACCCTTCACCCGAATACCCCGGCCAGCACTCGTTGACCTCGAAATGAGGTATTCCCCGCCCCACTAAAATGATCCCTTTTATCTCCTCCTGACCGGCGCCGGTAATATAGGTTATATACAGGTTTCTGATCCGATCCTGCAGTTGCTGTTTGTTCTCTCCCAGATAGCGGATCGTGTACACTTTTTTGTACTGGCTGAATAGCCTGACATGATTCGCCCAGCGGCCGAGGGATGGATTGTCATAAAAGGAATCTTCCGCCACTATCAGAACGGCGGGAACGGTGTGAGGCTTGCTGTTTTTATCCGCCGGATCCGTCCCCAGGTATAAAGCTTCCAAACCGTCCTGATAGCCGTCGTTGTCAGTGTCGATATCCCAGATATCAAGCTCCAGTTCAACCTCCTCATAAACAGTAAGACCATCACCATCCGTGTCTTCAGAGCCATCTTCCGGATTCTGCGGGTCTAATTCATGGTCCAACTCCCACCCGTCGAGCAAGCCATCCCCGTCCTGATCGGGATTGTGGGGATCCAAACCATAGATAAATTCATCCAGATTGGACAGTCCATCCCCATCGCTATCCAGCTCACCGTCACCGGAATATCCCGGGTCGAGTCCGTTCTCTTCTTCCCACCCGTCATCCATGCCGTCATCGTCCAGGTCGGAATCGTATGCCCCGTGAGCCGGAGAAGTCATCTCCCGGTTATAGTATGTCGCTCCATCTTCAGCTACAAATAATTCTATTTCCCAACTATCTTCCGGGAACCTAGTCGGCAGATATACCACACTAATCCGCCCGCCGTCATATTGAAGGGTTAAGGTCCGGCCGGCGTAGAGAACCAGCGGTTCGCCATATAACCAGATAGACACCGGTTCGGGAGAATCAAGAGCCTCACCATCGTGAAAATTGCCCTGATACCAAGAGCCCAACTCTGTCACACTCGTATATCCGTAAATCTGCATTTCAATGCCCAGATCGGGCGGGATATTGGTTGTTAGATTTTCCAGATCCTCGACATACAGAGGATCGGTGGCCGGGGCCGGGGCGGGGAACAGAGCGAGAAGAAGCAGGAACAAAGACCCCAGTAACAATGCTTCAAATCTTTTCATTCTTTCTCCTTTTATAGCTTTTAGGCCTCGATCACTCCCGGCCTTCTCTTTGAACCTGTTTTCCCTCTTTTTCTCAGGGAAGATCGAAAATTTTCTCGTCACTATTGTTTGTTTATGAAGCAAATACAGTGCCAAGTTTTCATTTTCATCAGGCGTATTTTCACAACCACTTCTCTGTCAAGTAAATAAAAATTACAAAGGCGATTCGCAGCTTCAGTTTTAAGACTGTAAAATACTCAATTATTGACAACTATGGTTTACAGGTAGCAATTCTGGTTTACTGAATACGTCAAGAAAGAGGTGTTTTCCCCGGATGACCGGGGAGAAATTCAGGCGGCGGGATTCTTGCGGCCGGACTATTTTAGCCCGGCTGCTTTTTATGTCTCCCTGCAGGTGTTTGAGGCCAATCTGAGGTTTCCGGGGCAAACCTTTCCTCTCCGCAAATGGGATTATCTTGCTGATATTGCTATCTGGCCGGACTTTTGAGAATCCAGTATCCAGGCGCTTATTCTCATCTATTCTCCCTTTTGATCGGGAAGGATAATAGCTATGTCGCCGCGTCAAAAATCTGCTGAGTGCGCCGTGTCAAAATCCCTGAAATTAAAATAGGCAAAGAAAAAGCCCAGGTTTCTCATTTCAAACCTGGGCACAGAGTCAATTTTAATGCAAAACCGAGTTTGTTATTTGTCCCCTTATTGTAACACCGCCACCTCGATCGCCCGCTTGACATCCTGCTGCCCTTTGACATCCGAAAAATCCAGGCTGTAGCTGCTCGCCGCCCGGAAGATCTCTTCCAGTTCCAGACGGACCGGGGGGAGTTAGATCTCGCCGGACAGGGATTTGACCGCCTGGGAGAGGTCTTCAACCGCCCGGACCTCCAGCCCCCGCACGATCGCCGCTTCCCGGGCGTTGTCCGCCGGCACCAGGAGCGACCGCGCCCCCCATCCCCGGGCCGCCATGGCGATCGAGAGCAGTCCGTTGACTGGCCGGATGGCCCCGTTCAATGCCAGCTCTCCGAGTATGATGTGCCCGGAAAGGCCGGCGGCGGGTATCTGCCCGGAGGCTTTCAAAACACCCAGCGCGATCGGATAGGCGTCTATCCCCAGCAGCCCCACCGAGAAAACCTTGGCCAGCATTATAAAATTGTCTCCCCGCCCGATACGGATGATTATACATTAGCGCCTTCGGCGCAAATTCGTAGCGGCGACCTTCAGAGGCTGTCCGATAATTCAGATTTTAGGCATTTTAGAGGTCATTGCGAGGAGCGCAGCGACGAAGCAATCTCATCATTTTGGATAAGAGGTGGTTATGAATGAAAAAATAGATTGCTTCGCCCCTGCGGAGCTCGCAATGACATTTTAGGGTTTACCGGACAGCCTCTTCAGGTCGCCACAATCTGGCAGCCTAGAGGCTGCCGCTACGACATTTATTGTCCCGATTATTTATTCAGAAATATCGTTATCGGGATCCCGATGGATATCGGGAAAATCCCGAAGCAGTACATTATCGCCTTCGGCGCTAACCTTTTATTTTGGCAAAGAAACCCGGATAAATCATATCAACTCATCCCTTTATTTAGAAAATAAAAAGGTATAGTATCCTTCAACCTTCTCATATTTATACCCCGGGATTGATCTCTGACGACAAAGGCTCAATACCTAATACCCTGCTCGAAAAGGAGTTCGAGCCGAAAATCCTAAATCCTAATATCGAAATCCTAAATAAATCCAAAATCCTCAGCCAGAGGCTGAAAATATTAGGATTTGAGAGCGTACGAGCTTTTCGAGTAAGCTCTACCTGCTTATGAATGCTCCCGTCGAACTGAAGATTGAGGACGTCGTCTATCCCGGCCGAGGCCTGGCGCGGATGGACGGGTATGTCGTTTTCATCCCGGGGGTGCTGCCGGGAGAGACCGTCCGGGCGAGAATAACCCGGCGGCGCAGGACGTACGCCGAGGCGGAGCTGATTGCTGTCGAGATCCCATCCCCCCGGCGCGTCGATCCCGCCTGCCCTCTGGCCGGTCTCTGCCCCGGATGCTCTTACCAGCACGCGGAGTACGGGGAAGAACTGCGAATCAAGGAGGCGCAGTTCATAAACCTCCTCCGGCGAATCGGCCGGGTCGCTGAACCCCCTTCCGTGCCGCCGGTTCCCTCCCCGGTATCGCTCGGTTACCGGAACCGGCTGACCCTCCACGCGGCGAGGGTTGCTACCTCCTCTTTAGACATGGACGGAGGCATCCGGCTTGGCTACGTCGGGTTCGATAACCGGTCGGTGATCGATGTCCCGGCCTGCCCGCTGGCGATGGAGGAGATCAATCTCCTGCTAAAGCGTACCCGCGCCGACCGCCGGCTGATGGGCGGTCTCGGTGAAGGAGATACCGTGTCATTCCGCTGCACAAAGACCGACGGCGCGCTCTTCTGGATAAACCGGGCATCTCCGGAAAGGGCCCTCCTGTCCGAAACAACCTGCCTCGGACCCGTGTCGGTCCCCTGCCGGGCTTTCTTCCAGGTGAACATCCCCATCGCCGACGCCCTGATCCGGCGGGTCCGGGATCTTTTCTCCGCTCTCCGTCCCGCGGCGGCGGTCGATCTCTATTGCGGCGCCGGGATCTTCGCCCTGGCGGCCGGGAAAGCCGGCGTCCCCGCCGTGCTGGGGATCGATCAGAACCGGGGGGCGATCCGGGCCGCGCGGAAGAACGCCGGCCGGCACGGGCTTCCCGGCCTCCGGTTCGAGGCGCTGGCGGCCGCCGACGGCCTAAAATTCGGCCTCGCCCCCCTCTCTCCGGCCGGGACGGCGCTCATCGTCGATCCTCCCCGGGCGGGGCTGGAGAAAGAGGTGATCGCCGTCATCGCGTCCCATAAACCGGGCACGCTCATCTACATATCCTGCGCGCCCGACACGCTGGCCCGGGACGCGGCGCGGCTGGCCGACGCCGGCTACCGGCTCGAAAACACGCAGATCTTCGACATGTTCCCCCGCACGCCCTACTTCGAGTCTTTGACTCTGTTCACGCTCCGGCCCGATGAATGACCTGATCGCGCGGGTAATCGCGGCGACCTGCCCTCTCTATGCCATAATCGTATTGGACACATTTTTTCGATCGAAAAAATGTGTCCACTGAACATAGAGCCTTCTAAGCAATCTCCTAGCGCAGGACCTTAACCATCCTTTTCTCCGGCAGGGCTGAAGACGCTGCCCGGAATGAAAACCTCCATTTTCCCTTATCCATCCTATTCTTAATCCAGTATAATAATTTTTATGAAATCCATTCCCCGGGACACGGACTTGAAATCAGCCCGGCGCCGGTATTCAGTTCTCCGGGACAACAGTCCCGCAGACCGCCTGGATATGGCCTTCGAACTAAGCGATATCCTCCGGGAGACACTGGCTGCCGGTATCAAGCAACGGCATCCCGATTATTCCAAGGGCATGGTCCACAGGGAGACTCTTCGCCTGACACTCGGGAAGGAACTTTTTAAGAAGTTTGAATCTCACTCTTCCACGGAGCAGCGATGACACAAAAAGATTTTTTCCACGATCTGATCGGCAAGATCGAGAGCGCCGAGATTCCTTACATGGTGACCGGTTCTTTTGCCAGCAGCTTCCATGGAGAGCCGCGGGCCTCAAATGACTCGGATATTATTATTGCTCCTACCCTGCAACAACTCGAGGTTTTTATACAATCGCTGGGTTCAGATTATTATGTTGACCCCAATACGGCCAGGGATGCGTTTTACAGAAAAACGATGTTCAATATCATTGATATCCGGAGAGGCTGGAAAGCTGACTTAATCATTCGGAAAAATCGGGCTTTCAGCCGAGAGGAATTCCGGAGAAGAATTTCTGGCAGGATCGGTGATATCCCGGCGATGATAGTTTCTCCGGAAGATGTCATCCTCGCTAAACTGGAATGGGCAAAAACCGGACAGTCTGAACTGCAGTTCCGTGACGCTCTCGGCGTTGCCGCCATCCAATGGCAAGAACTCGATATTGATTATCTGATGAAGTGGGGGAAAGAATTGGAAATCGATCAGATCCTCACTGCTCTACTGGAGCAGGCGAAGCAGCTTCAGTCTTCGGAATAGACGACCCAGGCTGATAAACGATCATCTTTTTATGTTTTTTGCGCCTTTTGGCGGCTGAATAAAGGGGTCGAGGCAGGGGGAAAATTAATTTGTGTCAATTAGTGTAATTAGTGGACTAAAGCGGGGGCTCGGCGGGGGGATAAATTCGTGTCATCCGCGGTTCGTCAGCAACCGGGCCGCGAAAAGGGAGAGGGACGGCTCGCTGGTCCAGGTTCTCTTCAGCGCGTAGGGATCGGAAGCGGCATCATTGACCCCTTCGATCGTCGAGCAGGCGTATTCGTACCCGGCGTGCCGGACCATCCCCTTGATCACGTCGTCAAAATCCCCCGCTTCCCCGTTCGGGTAGCAGAAGCCCGTCACCTCCCGCCCGATGATTTTTCCCAGCTGCATCCTGGAATCGATGATCTCTGTCTGGGCCCGCCGGGGCGGGATTCTGGTCAGGATCGGGTGATGGACCGTGTGGGCCCCGAAGTCGATCCCCGCCCTCGCCATCTCCCGAATCTCTTTGCCGCTCAGGATCCGGGCCGGGTTCTTCTTCGTAACCGCCAGCTGCTCCTTGATCCGCCTAAAAAGCTCTTCCCGTTCCTCCTCGTAGAGTGTCTTCAGGATCGCCTTGACCTCGCGGAAGACGTCGATCTTCGACGCCTGGTCAGACCAGCAGAACCGTTTCTCCTTTTCTCCGCGCCTGATCTCCAGCCCGGTTTTCGCCGTCTCCTTGAAGAGAAACCCCAGTTCATCTGTCCAGGGGATGTGATCCGTATCCACGAAACCGGTGGTGATAAAGATGGTGGCCGGGAGACGGTATGCCTTGAGGAGGGGGAAGGCGTTCCGGTAAACATCCTCGTATTCGTCATCGAAGGTCAGGGCCAGGGATCGGGCCGGGATCTTTTCTCCGCTCTTGACCATCCCGACCAGCCGGTCGAGCTCCCGCACCCGGTAATTTTTCTTCAGGTATGCCATCTGCCGGGCGAAGACCCGTACCGGTACGTGGGGGAGGAACGGCTCCTCTCCGCCGGTCACGTGGTGATACATCAAAATAGGAAACGCCCCCGGCCGCCGTGACCGGAGCCAGAGCCTGAAAAATCCCGAATAGAACCCTGCTTTTGCCAAAACTCGTTTCATCCATCTCGTCCCTTATTTAACATTTAAGGTAAAGCGTTATTTGTTAAATAAGGGTTTTGGTTTTTTTGTTTTGCGAGCACTGCATATACGGTCGGGTATGAACTATCGAGGTAGTCCGCAATCTCCCGGGCGGAGAACCCTCTCGACTTCAGTTGCAATACGGCATACTCCCTGGCTCTGATATCCCCCGGTTCAGTCAGTCTTCTCTTCCCCTTCAGCCGTTCAACTGCTTCGTCCAGTGCTTTATCACACGTGTAACCCTCAGCTAATATCTTCTCTTCCTGGATCGCCTGTTTATTCTCAAATACTCCGGGAAAATTTTTATGAAGCCATGTACTGAACTTACCGATAACTTTCGTATCTTCTGTTATCTCTCCGGCTTTATAACCTCCGGATTTATCCAAGAGATTGATATATTTATTTTTTGCCCGGGTGATATCTTCATTGAGCATCCGTAAAATAAAATTGTAATCCACGAAACTGTCCGGTTGTCGGGGTTGGCAATATAATTGCCAGGATGACCACCGGTATGAGGAGTAATGCCTCACTATGCCGGCGCGTACGGGGTTCATATGAATATAGATCGAAGCGGCCAGTAAATAATAATCGTCAAAACAAGCCGCCTGACGAAACGGTCCACAGAAAAGATGACCGATTCTATTATACTTATTATTGAAATAAATGGCGTATCGCGTGAAGAGATTATGCATCGATTCCGATAAATTTTCCTGGAGTTGCTTGATTAAAATATGGACATGATTTTGGAGCAGGCAAAACGCTAAAAAGGTGAGGTCATAATCTTCTTTCAACTCTTTGAGCAATTTAAGCATATACAAGTAATCCGCGTCTTCGACAAAGAGCAATCCCTTCCCGGCCGCCCGCTGGGTAATATGAGAAATTAATCCCGGGAAACTAAGCTTCCGTCTGGCTCTGAAGTACCGCTTAATCTTCCCCT
The DNA here is from genome assembly GCA_043804695.1 of PVC group bacterium. GTDB lineage: Bacteria > Auribacterota > Erginobacteria > Erginobacterales > Erginobacteraceae > CAWGIE01. The sequence continues at coordinate 33,672 of JAZDIV010000114.1, forward strand.
GTCGTATTAGTTCTAATACATCCATGGTCTAATAATGCTCTTATTTAACATATAAGGTAAAGCGTTATTTGTTAAATAAGGAGATTAGTAACGGCGAAAGAGGGATGTGAAGAGGTCCCGCTTGTGACCGAGAACAAGGGCGGGCATCAGGTCGCACTGGGAATAGCAGGCGCACTTCCCTTCCGCGATGAATCGGCGGATGCGGGTCATGGGTTCGCCATACCAGACTTCTTCAAAAGACCGGTTCGCCAGGTCGCCGACCGGCTTCAGCAAGGTGGGGCAGTTATAGACTTTGCCGTCGTTATGAATCAGGATGGAGATAAATGACGAGAAACATCGGCCGGCGGGGAGCGATTTTTTTTCAATAAAGGTCTGTCTCATGTATCCGATCAGCTCCCGATGAAAAATAATCTCTGCCTGGCGGTAGATCCGGTGCATAAAGGTATTGTGCTGGAGAGGGCACCGTTTCTGGCGCCGGACTATCTCCTCCAGCTGACTTATGATCTCCCGGGTTTCATCAGGAGTAAAGATGTAACTCTTGTCGCCGATATTGTCGGTAAAACCGAACTCACTGGCCGGCTTGGTCGTGAACTCAGCCCCCAGTTCCCGGGAGAGGTGAAACACCGGCAATAACTGCCAGTAATTATCCCGCATGATGGTGAATTTAATCGTCGGCTTGAGATTTGAATGCCGGCGGCTCAATGCCATCAGGCCGGTCAGGGTCTCTAGCGCCCGGTCAAACGTCCCCGTCACGCCCCTGATCCGGTCGTGTTCGTCTTTCAAACCATCGAGGGAAATGTCCATTACCAGGGCAAATGTGTATTTCCTGATCAGGTGATTGACCGTCCGCAGTGTTCTGTCCGGCAGCGTGCCGTTGGACGAGAAGAGAACCGTTTTATAACGCCCTCCCCCTGCCAACTCGATCAGGCGTTCAACATCGGTTAAAAAAGGCTCTCCTCCGGTGATATCGAGAACCTGGAGCCCGCGAGCGAGGGGAGACCGATTGAGGTTGATCAGTGCCTGTTCGGGAAGGTCAATTTTCGGCTCCTGTTTCCAGAGGTTGCACATCTGGCATTTCAGGTTGCACCGGTTGGTGGTGGTTAGGTGAAGAATAACCGGCCGCAGGAGACGGTCGTTCTTCAACCGCATCCCCAGATCGGTCATTAAAATGTTTTTAAGCAATTGAATCATTACTTCCAAATCGCACAAACCAATCCTTATTTAACAAATAAGGTAAAGCGTTATATGTTAAATAAGGGCTTAATTGTATCCGTTTTGACGGAGAAAGGCACCTATTCTTACAGCGGCGATCTTATTCGCCTCTTCGTTCCAGTGATTGTCGTGAATAAAATACAGGTTTGTTCCCCGGGCGGATCTGTCGATAAATTCCCCGGTGAGATCGATGACCGGAATATTGTTGCTCTTTAACAGGCTGCTCAGGCTCCGGACGGCTTCTTCCCGTCGAATAATCTCCTCGTCTTTAATCTTGAGAAGGAATTTCTTTCCGGCGCCGCCGGGGAGATGGTAATTGATCACCTCCTTCGAGGGGACAATCAATACCAGGATTCCCTCAGCCCCGGCTGCCCGGGCGGTTTTTCCCAGACGATCGACGATCGCCCCGGTCAGACGGACGTCCTCCTCCACCGTTCTCCCCGGCTCAACCAATCGTAGTTTCTCCAGGATATTCCTGGCCGGTCCGAGCATTTTCAAGCGGCTGCTCAGCAATGCATACAACCGGGAATGGGAGAGGATGTCTTTCTTGAGAAAATGAAAAAAACCGGCGGCGGCGGGCCGGGGAGTGGAAATCTCCCTTCCCCCGGCCGCGCCGGATACGGAATCCTGTGCCCGGGGGACAGGGATGCCGTGCCGTTCCAGTTTATCCCCCCGTAAAGTAAAATACGGTTTTGCTTTCCCGTAATTAGCCCTCAGGCCGTTATGAAAGATGTCGGTGTCGTGAACCAGGAGGATAACCAGATCCGGGCCATACTTGATCCCCTCGCGCTCGAACAGGGTACACTCCTGGTCGGTGCCGTACCCCATCACGCCCATGTTGATCACCTGGGTGGCGGGGAAATCCCGATCCAGGATATCCGAGAACCGTTCCTCGGGCTTCAATCCATAGCCCCAGGCAAAGGAGTCCCCCAGGACCGCGATCCTCTTCGCCCCGGCCGGTTTTTGATAGCCGATATCTCGCTCCCGCAGGCCGCGGGAATTGATTTCCAGACGGGAGACCCGGCTGTCCGGTCCATAGCTGGTCCCGGAAACCCCCGGCTTATTCACCCAGCCCAGATGCGGATCATACTGCTCGGTGTTCACCGGCCGGCCCGGATCGGGAGTGAAGGAGGCGGGGGGAATATCTGCCGGCCGGGGAGCGCTCAGGCCACCTCGACCGGAGACAAAAAAACGAATGCCCAGTTCCAGGATAACCGCGGCAATGACCAGGCTGACAAGCAGCAGCAGGAGATTTTTAAGCGCCCTCGCCGGCAACGTCTTTCCTCTTCCACTTCTTGATGCCTTTAAACCGGAGCTGGAACAGGAAGAACCAGTTGGTAAACCCATCCTTCCAGAGATTGAGGGCGCTCTCTCCCACCCGGTCGAAATAGAGGATGGGGACTTCGGCGGCCCTGATGTCATCCCGGATAAAAGCCCGGAGCTTTATCTCCTCGGAGAACCCCATCCCGTCGCTGATCGGCTCGATTTCCGGGAAGATCTTCTTATAGAAAACCCACATACCCGACTGGGAGTCGAGGATATTCTTGAAGAAAAGAATCTTGGTCGTGGCCGTGAGAACAATATTCCCGATCAGACGCAGCAACCCGTTGAGATCCCGCCAGCGGTCAGGCATGCGGCGGCAGCTGATGAAATCGAGATTTCGGCTGATCAGGTTGTCCACCACCCGCTTGATGCTCTCGCAGGGGTAGGTGACATCGCCGTCCATCGTCACGATGATATCCCCTGCCGCCGCCTTGATCCCCGCCCGATGGGCGGCTCCGTACCCCGGGATAGTCTCGGCGACAACCCGGGCGCCGCCGGCCTTCGCGGCCCGGGCCGTGTTGTCGGTGCAATTATTGTCCACCACGACAACCTCATCCACGATTTCAGGGATCATTTTCAAGAGCTGTTTAATCCCCTCCTCCTCGTTATGGCACGGGATCACCATGGATATCTTCTTCTCTCTATACATCTTGAACTCCTGTTTCGTTAGTGCTTCAGAATAATAAAGAGATTAGCACCTTCGGCGCAACTTTGCACTACCAAGACACCAAGACACAAAGGAAAGATTTAAAGATGTAACAATTATGCTTTTCCGTAACACTTTAGCTCTTTGAAATTATAAGGTTACACTGAACGTATCTCCTCGTAGCGGCAGCCTTTAGAGGCTGTCCGATAATTCGGATTTTAGGCACTTTAAAGGTCATTGCGAGGAGCGCAGCGACGAAGCAATCCCATTATTTTAGATAAGAGGCGGTTATGAATGAAAAAATAGTTTGCTTCGCCCCTTCGGGGCTCGCAATGACATTTCAGGGTTTACCGGACAGCCTCTTTAGGCTGCCACCTAATGGCGACCTGAAGGTCGCCGCTACGAGCAGGGCGAGATCATGGTTATAATTTCAAAGAGCTAACGTGTTACGCTTTTCCTTGTTTTCTAATTATTTCTTTGTGTCTTAGTAGTGTCTTTGTGGCAAATTTATTGTCCCGATTCATTGCGAGAGTAGTATGGAATCAGCCTGTTGGCAAGCAGGAAAGGCAGAGGGGAAGCATGCTGCGGGAAGAACGGGCCAAAACTCCATTCAATCAACCTGATGAGAAACGCGCCGCCGGCGAACTCACCGGGTAACCGGAATGTTTCCGCCGGTACCGAAATAGACCCGGCCGACCCCCCGGATAGACCAGAGCGCGGTGCCCGGGCGGCAGACGGCAAGATCGGCGATTCTATCGCCGTCGTAATCACCGGAGACAATGTTCGTCCGGAAGATACGCTCTCACCTCGGCATCCGCCAGAGGGCTGGACGTTCCTCTGACAGTCACCTTCCCCGAAACAGTAAAACACCGGATGATGGTGACAGTCGGGCCGGGAGTCGGCGTGGCGGCGGCGGACTCGGGGTCGCGGTGGGGGTCGGAGAGGGAGTGCAGGTCGGTGTCGGCGTGGGGGTACAGGTGGGGGTCGGAGAGAGAGTACAGGTCGGTGTCGGAGTCGCGGTTGGCGGAGGGGGCGGAGACGGGGCAGGGGTAGCGGTAACCTGAGTAAATTTGAGCACAAAGAGATCACCACGAATTCCGGCGAGGGTTGACTGGAATGATTGCTTGGTAGAAAAATCAGATGCGGTAGTGAAACCCGTCAGGTACGCGGCGTTTAAAAGATAATTCAACCCACGCAAAATGGAATAAAACCTAAAATATAAATGTCAGTGAACGACTGAATCTCGACCGGCCTTAAAACCGTCGGAAGACATCGAGAGCCGTCTTCATGTATTTTAAGAGATCGCCCGGAGAGCGGATCTGGCGGAGCAGCTTGAAGATGTATTTCGGCCGGTAATAAAACCTCCGGTACGCTTCTCTAATATACTTCTCCAGGCTCTTCTCATCAAAACCAGTCTGGTATGAGGCGTGCTTGGCATCGAAATGAGTCCAATCGCCGCCCAGCTTTTTCTTCATCTGCTCAAAAAGTTCGCACCCGGGATACGGGGTATTGATATTGAAGGAAGCGAAGCCGGCGGGCAATTCCAGGGCCAGCTCTATGGTCTCCTCCACGTTCTTGTCAGTCTCGCCCGGGTTGCCGAGCATAAAGAAAGCCGCCGGATCAATACCCGTCTCCTTGCTCCACCGGAAGGCGTCCTTGATCTGCCGGACGGTCGTGTTCTTCCCCAGAGCGCGGAGCACTTCTTCCGATCCCGATTCCACCCCGAACTGGATCTGGTAGCAGCCGGCCTTCTTCATCCACCCCAGGACCTCGGGGTCAACGGTATCCACCCGGGAAAGGCAGATCCACTCAATATTCAGCCCTTCCTTGATGATCCTCCGGCAGATGGCGATCACCCGCGCGCGATCGATGGTAAAGGTGTCGTCCCAGAAACCGATATCGCGGATCCGGTAGCGATTGACCATCTCTTTCAATTCGGAAATAACACTCTCCACCGACCGGGCGCGCCAGGTTTTCCCATAATATCCCCGGGTGGCGCAGTACACGCACTGGAAGGGGCACCCCCGGGCGGTCACGATCAAGCCGAACGGTACCTGCCGGGCAAAAGGAGCGGCATATTTCTCATTGGGGAGCAGATCGCGGGCCGGAAACGGGAATACATCTACATCTTCCAGCAATGGCTGGTCGGGATTGCTCCGGCATTCATCCCCCGCACGATAGGAAATGCCTTTTATCCCGTTAATCCCCCGCCCCTCTTCCAGGGCTTTAATAAGGTGGCTGGCCGCTTGCTCCGGTTCACCCCGGATTACATAATCAAGCGGGACCGCCCGGAGGCTTTTCTCCGGCAAAGCGGTAACGTGAGGGCCGACCGCAACTACCCGGAGGACCGGAAGACTCTCTTTCAACATGCGGATCCATCGCCGGGAAAACTCCAGCGTCGGGGTTCCCAGGACGAAAAAGATAACGTCGGGAGATATTTCTTTAATCCGACAAAGAGCCGGTTCAAGATCCAGATCCTCCGCCAGGCAATCCAGAATATCCACGTCAGCCCGGGTCCATTCCCGGAGAGCGGAAGCCAGGTAAGCCAGGCCGATGGGGGTCAAAATATAATGCGACTTCAAGACAATCCCCGCGCAGCGGGAGAGAACCGCGTCGGTCTGAATGGAGGAATTCTTATCTTCCGCCGGAGGAATCAGGCAAAGTACTTTCATTTATATTTTTCCTTCGGAAAAATATTAGTTAACCCGATTTATACATAAATCGGGTTAGACTCGATGTTTCCAGTAGCCGGGGTGCCGATGGAGATTAGCGACGGCGATGATCCGAAGTATGCCGGATTTTACCTGATAGATAATACCGTAGGGGAATCGGTTAATAATGCATCGTCTGGTACTTTTCGACATCTTTGACCATGCGTTCGGGTATTCAGAAATGCGGGCGATTGTGGCATAAACTTCTTCCGCGAATTCGAGACCAAGGCCGATCAGGCACTTTTCATAATACTCCACGGCTTTGTCGAATTCGTCGTCAGCCTCAGGATGGAAATAGAACTTCATCTCTGATATTTGTTTCGTATCTTCTCAAACACCACATCTCCAGGGATAAGTTCTACTTCACCTCGATCGATCTGGGTCACCCGACGCTCAGCTTCTTCTGCCCATAAGCGGTCAATTTCCGACTGAGTCGGAAGATTTAAGCTGGCGAGGAGCCTTTCAATGAGACTCACCCGGGCATCGGCCGGGAGTGACAGGGCTTCGTCAAATATCTTATTCGAAACCGTTGGCATATTATACCTCCTTTCAGACTTATTTAAGCACATCTAGAATCTCTATGCACTGATTGATTAGTAAAGATTCGCGAGATTCGCGATTAAATGCTTGGCTCAAATGGCGTCAATTTATAGATAAAAATAGTCGGACCGGGTTGGTTTTCAGGTGCAAACACCTGAATCGGCGTATATTCAGAAAAGAGTGTATCATAAAAAGCCGCGTGGACCGGGTATTTTCTCCGCCCCTTCTCGCCCTGGAACCAGGAATAGACCTCGCTGGAGATGACAAGATATTGCGCCCCCCTCCCACGCAGTTCGGCGAGGTCGTACCCCTCCGGCAGAAGGGACAAACCTTCCACTGCTCCGATTCTGACGATATTGTAGGCCTTGCCTCTCCCCGCCGCCAGTCGCATCTGATGTACCGCCGCCATCTGCTCTGCCGGGTGGTGGATGGTCGCAGCCCGGCCCTCCTGATAGGCCCGGATCTTGTCTTGAATCCCGGCGGCGGTTTCTTGCAACTGAACGGTGGCGTTATTGTCCCACTCCAGGGCGATCTTCTCGCCGGGAGAAATATTCTCTTCGATCCAGCGCCTGGCCTCCTCCCTGGTATCGGTCCGGGACAGCATGCTGTCATTAAGGCTGATGTTGAGGACCGGGGAGATGGCGAGAAGCAGGCATCCCAGGGGGCAAGCAATCCGGAAAAGGGGGCGGGAAGACGCCCGTCTCCAGAGAGCGACCAGCGCCCCGCCGGAAAGGACAGCGAGGGCGGGGAAAACCGGTATCAGATAACGCGGGTTGCATTTGCCCCAACTCCCGATCATAAGGAAATACAGCGCGGGGTAAACAAGCAACAGCCACTCTTTCTTCCTTCCCGTAATCAGCCCCCACGCCGTCCCTCCCAGGTAAAACAGGCCCAGCGTATTCCAGCGCGCCGGGGCGGAATTCATCGGATCGCGAAAGAAGAGGAACAGATAATCGAGCCAATGACGTCCGCCTCCGGTATCGTAAACGCCTCTTTTCATATGCTCGGAAATAAAGCGGAAGTCCTCCCAGAACTTGGGGAAATCCAGAAAGCAATAGGGCGAACCGATAAAAAAAGCGAGGAGCATGCAGCTGGCGGCCAGCCACAAACGACCATCCCGAATCCGCCGCCACCGGTTCCCGGGAGCGCGCGGGTTCCACCAATGGGCGAGGAAGATCGGCAGGGCGAGGGTGGCCGCGTTGTACTTGGAGGCGGCGCCCAGTCCGGCGAGAAAACCCGCCCAGATATAGGCCTTTCTCTCTCCGCCGCGCAGTATCTCCAGGATGGGTAAAAACGCGGCGGCGATGAAAAAAGTGAGCCAGATATCCGTGGCGATGTAATGGGCGTTCTCCGCGTGCAGAAAAGTGACGGCGAGGATGGACCCGGCGGCGTGGCCGGCGGGCCGCCCGTAAGCTTTCTTCCCGAGAAGATACGCGAGCAGCACGGTCAGCGTCCCCAGGATCGCGCCGGTCGCCCTCCCGATCAGGTAAAATGCCGTCGGGTCGGTGAAAAACAGGGCCTGGAGATCCGCGACCCCGGCGAAAACTCCGACGAGACGACCGAAGGCGTAGAACGCTCCGTATTCGAAGAAGAGCAGGTACATCGGCAACGAGGGGTAATTGAAGTAGTGGGGGTTGAGATCCCCCAGACCGAAGGCCAGCGCATGGTGAACGATCCGCTCCTCGTCCGGGTGATAGACTCCGGGTAGGCCGAATCCGATCCCCCAGAGGCGGAGGACAAGGGCAAAAGCTAAAATCGCGGAAAGAATCGTTGAGTTTTTAGTCATGGTAAGTAAACAGCATGGCGCATGGCGCATGGCGCATAGCGCCCCGGCCGGCCTTTGCGCTCTGCGCTTTGCGCCCTGCGCTTTGCGCCCTGCGCTTTGCGCCCTGCGCTTTGCGCTCTGCGCTCTGCGCTATGCGTTTTTTAAGGCTTTTTCGCCCAGGCTCTCAGCGTTGACCCCCCTCCGAATGGTTCCGTCAGAAGAAAGACCAGGCGGCGGGCCGCGGCCGAGGAAAGCGCCCTGGAAACGGGGGCTTTGAGGTTCCCTTTGAAAAGGGCTTCTCCAGTGATCCCTGATTTAAGGCTCACCAGCGAGAAGCCGCACCGCGACAACAGTTTCTTCAACGTGGCGGCGGTGAAGAGACACGGATGACCGGTAGGATCGATCGGATCGGCCTGGCGACGCAGCCCGACCTTCTGGATAAACCGCGTCAGGCGGTTATTGTAGTTCGGCGTCATGGCGTAGAAATAGCCTTCCGGTTTCAGCACCCGCGCCGCTTCGCGCATGAACGGCAACGGCTGATGGATGTGCTCCAGGGTGTTGATGGTCATAACCGCGTCGAAGAAATCACCCGGAAACGCGGCTTCCTGCAGAGTACCGGGAAAGATTCGCAGTCCGTGTTTCTCGGCCGCGTATCGCCCGACGCTCCGGTTGATCTCCACTCCCTCCCCTTCCCAGCCGGCCTCCCGGGCCAGTCTTAAAAAACCCCCGGTCCCGCAACCGACATCCAGAAGCCGTCCCGGCGGGCAATGCCTTTCCAGTTCCCCGAGGACCTGCCGGTAGGTTCCGGTCTCGCCGGCGGCGGCCCGCTCAAAGCCGGGGATATCTTCCCACTCTTTCAGGCGAGCCTCCTTTTCGGTCCAATCCTCCCAGGGATTAATATACAGCATCCCGCAGGCGCGGCATTTGACTACCGTGAATAGATCGTCGGAATAGAGAGACTTCACCTGCCTGACCGGATGGGGCTGATCCGCGTCGCACAGGGGGCATCGAACATATTGTGTTTTCATAACAGGTGCCCGGCCCAGAGTATAATACGATCAATAAATGATTACACCACTATCCACGCCATCTCCGGCATTGTTCATAATCCGATTTATAATTGAACCTAGTGTTACGTCTCACAAATTTCGTTATATAATCCGGTCATTGCGAGGACCCTGAGCGTAGCGAAGGGGACGAAGCAATCTGACCCGAAGGGTCATTCCTTCGCAAGCTCCCTTCGACTTCGCTCAGGGTCTTCGACAGGACAAACTCTGAACGAAGTGAAGGATCTCTCTAGATCCCTCGTTTTACTCGGGACGATGCTACGCATCGGATTGCTTCGCTGTCGCTCGCAATGACACTGGCGTCAAGAAGCTTCTTAGACGCAACATTAGTTAAGCTCGGCCAGCCGGTTTAGTTGATGAAGGAACAGGTCCGGTCCCCACAGGGCCAGGCTCTCTTGTTCCCGGGCGACGACAAAGCGCATGACATCAGTCCTCGCCTTATCCCAGTCGATCGTCTCAATACGGTTTTTCATCGTCGCCTGGTACCACTCCGGAGTCACCCTGACGCCCTGCCCGACCCAGTGCCCCTGTTGATCCAGCGCATTGCCGAGAAGCGCCAGATCAGGAACAACCTTCCTGGAAACGTACCAGAGAAAATCGTACCAGTCTCTTCCCTTGGTGTACTCCCGGCAGAGCAGGGCGTGGGACTTGGTCGCAAACCCGGATTTGAGGGTCTGGGTCGTAATCGCCGCGGTCAACGGGAAGTCAATGTATCTGGTCTCAAAGAGCGACCCGGCGGGAGGATTGGTGTCGATCTCAAGCTTGATCCTGACCTTCCTCGTTGCGTGGCGCGAAAAGGGAAGTTTCAACGTCAGGATCTGACCTATCGAGTCGGTCTTGATAAAAGCCTTCTTGACCGCCGTCTCCTCGCTGGACCTGTCCCGGACCTCGAAATGGATGCCTTCATCCCGGCAATCCGACAGGATTCGGTCGAGATAGGGCCTCCACTTAAAGTCAGGATTCGGCTCTTTCAGCAGAAAATCCAGGTCTTCGGAGAATCTGTTCATGCCGTAGAGAATCCGCAGGCACGTTCCGCCGTGGAAACCGGCCTGCGAATAAAACCGGGCCCGTGAGAGACTGGCGATAACAAAGTGCTGCAGCAACTCGGCCAGAACGTTCTCCTGCTCCAGCGCATTGGCCGGGGAATAGTCCCGGATTCTTTCGCTGAGGATGTCTCCGATCATCGTCCGATCTCCGCTCTCAGTCCATCGAGAAATACCCTGGTCCGTTTGTTTCTTATACTATTATAGACTTCATCGAACTCTTCCAGTGGGATATCACGAAGGTCCTCTTCTTCAATCCGCATCGAAGATTTCAGAAACCTTAATCCATCCTTCTCCCAGGTTATATCCTTCCGGAGATAGATCAGGTCAGCAATGGCTCGCCAGGGGCCGGCGACAAACGCCCATCCATGTTCATCGACTTTAACTGACCGGACACCGGCTCGGGGATCGTTCGTGGGAACTCGCTGAAAAATAAAATCTCCCAGCGGTGTGTGGAATGATCGACTGCGTTGTGCTGTTACGCTGGTCACCTGGTAGACGGCTTCGGGGATCAATCCATGATATGAGAGTGCAGACTCAAGGCTGATATGAGAAGGTGAATGAAGCAATGGAGCCACGACAAATGGGTGCGGATGGGTTCTTCGATACGCCTCGGCCAGGCAATAAAGTCCAGGCTTGAGCCTGAGTACTTCCATTTTATTCACGGCGCGGTGAACGAGTAATTTTCGTGCGTCAGCCGAAGTTCCCAGGAAGAGATTCCGCACCCCGGCGTCATCGAAGATCCCGCCCGGAGGGTTAAGCTGGTAAACTTTCTCGGTCAGCGTCTGCATGGCAATCTAATTTATCTTGCTAAAAGGTTACGATATTAGTAACCTCAGTGCAAGTATTATCGTCGAGGCACCCGGAGGAGATGTTTTATACCACCGGGGAAGGCGGGTGTCACGCTTCCCCTTAACCCGATTTAGCTTGAATAGATGCTTATCTTATTAGTATATTCGAATAAATAGTTCAAATCAAGGATACCAAAATCAAGGATACAATTAATCATGGAACATTTGCATGGCTTTTCGGTGATTGTTCCTTGCCATAACGCCGCCAGAACCCTCGACAAATGCCTCCGCGCACTCCTGAACTCCAATTACCCATCAGAATTGTTTGAAGTCATCGTTTCAGACGATATAAGCACCGACAACAGCCTGGAAATCGCCCGGGCCCAAAATGTGCGCGTAGTTGAAACCGACCAAAAGACCGGGCCGGCTGGGGCTCGAAACCGGGGAGCGGAGGCCGCCGCGAATGAGTATCTCATCTTTATCGACAGCGATGTCATCGCGTCTCCGGATACTCTCCGGCAGTTTAACGAGGCAATCAATCGCTACCCGGATTACTGCGTTATTC
>JAZDIV010000115.1:0-6441 GCA_043804695.1 PVC group bacterium
CATTGCGAGGAGCGCAGCGACGAAGCAATCTCATCATTTTGGATAAGAGGTGGTTATGAATGAAAAAATAGATTGCTTCGCCCCTTCGGGGCTCGCAATGACATTTTAGGGTTTACCGGACAGCCTCTTTAGGCTGCCACAATGTGGCGACCTGAAGGTCGCCCCTACGAGTTTGCGCCGAAGGGCTAAGTTGTTTGTTCGCATTCAGTAATAATCCACATGCGTGAATTGACGTATCACCGGAAGCCCTGACGCTGTTCCGGTTCAAAATTAAAATTTTCCCGAAGGAAAAATTTTAAGATGAAACTGATTGTTCAGATCCCGTGCCTCAACGAGGAAGAGACGATCGGCCAGACCATCCGGGACATCCCCCGGGAGATACCGGGGATAGATTCCGTGGAGGTCCTGGTGATCGACGACGGGTCCACCGACCGGACCCGGGAGGCGGCCCGGGAGGCGGGGGCCGACCACATCATCAGCTTCACCAACCGGAAAGGCCTGGCCCGGGCCTTCATGGCCGGGATCGACAACGCCCTCGCCCGGGGCGCGGACATCATCGTCAACACCGACGCCGACAACCAGTACAGGGGCGCCGACATCCCGGTCCTGATCGAGCCGATCCTCAAGAAGGAAGCGGACATCGTGGTGGGCGACCGGGACGTGGACACGATCGAGCACTTCTCCCCGGTCAAGAAGTACCTCCAGAAAATGGGGAGCTGGGTGGTCAGGAAACTCTCCAACACCAACGTCCCGGACGCGGCCAGCGGGTTCCGGGCTTACAACCGGGAGGCCGCGTTCAGCATCAACGTGGTCTCGGACTTCTCCTACACCCTGGAGACCTTGATCCAGGCCGGCAAAGGAAGCTTCGCGGTCGGGCACGTCCGGGTCCGGACCAACCCCCAGACCCGCCCCTCTCGCCTCTTCGACAGCATGCACGGCTACCTCAAGCGTTCGGTCGCCACCCTGATCCGCATCTACACGATGTACGAGCCGCTCAAGGTCTTCTCCATGATCGGGGGGATCGGTATCCTCGGCGGCCTGGTCATTTCGCTCCGGTTCCTTTACTTTATGATCTTCCTGGCAGAAGGAAAGGGACACGTCCAGTCGCTGATCTTCGCCGCCGTCCTCTTCATCGTCGGCTTCCAGATCATGGTGATCGGGCTGCTGGCGGACACCATCGCCTCCAACCGGAAGCTGACCGAGAACGTCCTCTACCGGGTCAAGAAACTGGAGAGCCGGAAAGAAGACCATGCCTCCCCCGGACCCGGGAAGACCCTTGCCTGAACCTATTTTTCATCGATTATTCCCCGCCTCCCTATCTCCGTAACACATGTCTATAACCTACGAAGAACACGAAGGGGGAAGAATGCTCCTGAACAGCTTCGATAACCCTTCTTTTTCTTCATGTTCTTCATGTTCTTCATGGTGATACAATCTTTTCCATGATTGCCGCAAAACTAAAACTCGCCTACGTGGTGAAATACTACCGGCCGATGCCGCGGATCTCCGGGATCCTCCGGTTCGTCATCGATCTGATCGAAGAACTGGAGGCCGACTTCTCCATCCGGGTCTTCACCTTCCGCTACTCTCCGGAGGTCCCCGGGTACGAAAAATGCGGGGGCCACGAGATCAGCCGCCTCCCCGCCCCCTTCCCCCTCCGGGCCGGGGCGGCGGTCCGGCGCTGGCGGCCCGACCTGATCATTTTCGGGTCGGGGTTCTGGCAGCCCTACTACCTCCTTCCCTACTGGGAACTCTTCCGGCTCGGCCTGAGAGGCTGCCGCGCGCCGGTCATCCTCACCCAGTACACCACCATGACCGGACGGCTCTCCGGACTGATCCGTTTTCTCGCCCCCCGCCCGGAGGCCGTCATCGCCACCACCGAATCCCTCAGGAAACTCTGGGAGCGTTTCTATCCGGGGAGCGTCACCTATATCCCTCCGGGGATGCCGCTGCGGTCCGCGAATGAGGAGATCCCGCAACCGGAGATCCCCCCGTCAGCGTTCCGGATCGGCTTTTTCGGCCACCTCCAGCCCCACAAGGGGCCGGACATCCTCCTCCGGATCTTCCAGGAGATGAACCCGGAGAACGCCGATCTTTTGATCAACGGTGAAGGAGAGATGGAGAAGGAACTGCGAAAAACGGCGAGGGGGTGGCCGAACATCACCATCCAGGGCTACGCGCCGGAGATCGACCCCTGGCTTTACTCCTGCCGGCTTCTGGTGCTGCCCTACCGGTCGAGCGTCTCGGTGCTGGGGTACTCCCGGGCGGCCCTGGACGCCTTGGCGGCGGGAATCCCGGTCATCGCCACTCCCAGCCCGGCCGTCGCGGACCTGATCGAGGAGGGGGAGAACGGCTTCATCTGCCGGAATGACGATGAATTAAAAAGCCGGATCCGGCAGGTCATCGATGATCCGCTTTTGTGGGAGAAACTCTCCGAAGGTGCACGCCGAAGTTCCAAACAATACGACATTAACAAGATCTCCCGACATTATGTGCACTTGATCCATACGATCTACCGGGGTTTGGGTTAAGGATTATGATTATCAGAAATAATCTTAATCTATTTTTTTCCGGAGGAAAAAAATAGTGAAGATGGTTCGCGGAACAGCCTACCTGATGATCGCCGAGGCGATGTTCGTCGTCAGCGGCTGGGTCATCCATGTCGGCTCCAAGCGGATTCTGGGGCTGGCGGACTACGGGACCTTCGGCATCCTTCTCTCCCTCCTCACTCTCTACCGGATCTTCCTCGCCAGCGGGGTCAACCGGGCGGTCTCCCGGTACATCTCCCGGGAGCCGGAACTGGCCCGGTCGATCAGGAGGCAGGCACTCAAACTCCAAATCACCATCGGGGCGGTTCTCTGCCTGGCGATCTGGCTGGCGGCGCCGGGGCTCTCCCGGATCTGGCGGAACGACGCATTTACCGGCTATATCCGGCTGACCGGCTTCTTCCTCCCCATCTTCGGGGCTTACGCCGTCTACCGGGGGACTTTGAACGGCTACACCCTCTTCGGGCAAGAAGCCCGGGTCTCGATTATCTACTCTCTTTCCAAGATCGCCTTTGTTTTCCTCCTGATCTTCCTCTTCGGATACTGGGGCGGAGAGCGGCTCTACGGCGCGGTCACCGGCTACCTGGCGGCCATCGCCGCGGCCGTGATCCTGGCCCGGGCCGCCTGCCCCCCGGGCGAGCTGATTCCCGGCCGCGTCTTCCCGATCAGGGAGATCGTCCGGTTCGCCTTTCCGGTGGTCCTCTTCTCCTTCATCATCAGCCTGATCCAGCACCTTGACCTCTACTTCGTCCGGGCCCGGGCCGGCGACGGCGTCGAACTGGCGGCCGGCTGGTACACCTGCGCCCAGCAGTTCGCCCGCATACCTTACATGCTCCTTTACGCCCTCAGCCTGACCCTCTTCCCCAACATCGCCGCCAGCACCGCCGCCCCGGGCGGGGAGGAGATCACCGCTGGGATGATCCGCCAGGCCCTCCGGGGAGGGATCTTCCTGGTGCTGCCGATGGCCGCCCTGATCGGCGGCGCGGCCGCGCCCCTGGTCGGCTGGGTCTACGGCGCGGACAGCGTGGAAGCGGGCGGCGCGCTGCAAATCCTGATCTTCGGCCAGACCCTCCTCGCCCTCCTCATGGTTTTGACCACCATCATCACCGCCCAGGGGCGGCCCTGGCTGGCCTTTCTCCTGGTAACCGCCACGCTTCTGCTGGACGCGGTCCTCAATTATTTTCTGATCCCGGTTTACGGCATCAGAGGAGCGGCCCTGGCAACCACCATCGCCGCCGGGGTCGGAATGGCCGGGGCAGGGGTGGTCGTCTGCCGACGTTTCCACGCCCTCTTCCCCCCTCTCCCCACCGTCAAAATCGCTCTTGCCGCCGCCCTCCTCTTCCTGCTTGCCCGCTGGTGGTCTCCCTCCGGATGGATGATCCTCCCCGCCTTTATCCTTCTTTCCGCCCTCTATCTCCTCCTCCTCCTGGCCGCCCGGGAAAGTGACAGAAGCGATTTGAATATGCTACAGTTGATTTTTTCTTCGAAAAAATAAGAGAGGAATGGATTTCAACGATCAATACCGTTTGCCCCTGATGGGAGATGTTGGCTGTGTTGAAGAATTCCTTTTGCGGCGCCGGTTTATGAAACAAATTTTAGTTTAAGCAACAGCCCCCCGATTGATTCAATCGGGGGGCTTACACAAATTCGCGAGCGTAGCGAGCTAATTTATAAATGAAGTTATCCGTTGTCATCCCGGTCTATAACGAAAAGAAGACCATCCTCGCCATCCTGGAGAAAGTCCGCGCCCAGGAGATGGAAAAGGAGATCATCCTGGTCGACGACGGGTCGACCGACGGGACCAGGGAACTGCTCGCATCCCTGGATTACCCGGAGGTCAAGGTCATTCTCCAGGAGCGGAACCGGGGGAAGGGGGCCGCCCTCCGCACCGGCTTCCGGGAGACGACGGGGGACATCATCATCATCCAGGACGCCGACCTCGAGTACAACCCGGAGGAGTACGACGCGCTGATCAAGCCCATCCTGAACGGCGTGGCCGACGTGGTCTACGGGGCGCGGTTCCTGGGCGGCCCTCACCGGGTCCTCTATTTCTGGCACTACTGCGGGAACAAGCTCCTCACCCTGATTACCAACATCCTCTTCAATATCAACCTGAACGACATGGAGACCTGCTACAAGGCCTTCACGAAAGAGGCGCTCCGGGGGATAACGATCAAAACCAATCGGTTCGGGTTCGAGCCGGAGATCACCGCCCGGATGGTCAAGTCCCGGCAAAGGATCTACGAAGTCCCCATCTCCTACTTCGGGAGGACCTACGCCGAGGGCAAGAAGATCACCTGGAAAGACGGGGCGGCCGCTCTCGGCACCCTGCTTCGTTTCCGGCTCCTGGACTGATTCCATGCTCAAGCCGGCACCCAGTGCCTTGCCGACACTTCCGATAATCATCGTTCGACAGCCGGAGAACCTTATCTTTGGAGAACTATCATGCGCCCCCGGACAGCCGGAACCATTACCCGGGCGGCGGCCGGGGGCGGAGCTAATGCGACAGGATCAGTTTTATGAATCAGACGATTGCCAAGATGCGGGAAAACCCCAAGTTCCACCGCTTCCTGGAACCGGTCGATACCTCGATTGATTTCCGGGACGCCACCTATTTTCTCAGAAACGACGGGACGATGGTCTTCTCCGAGGGGTACTACCACCAGATCGAGAAACCCCTCGCGGAAAGATCGGTCGTCTCCCACATCGTCTTTGTTCCCTGGAACGATAATAAGCCGGGGCCAGACTACGCCCGGAAAGATATCTTCGGCCAGCTCTACGAGAACATCACCAAGGAGATCATGAACACTGAGCCGCTGGACCGGTTCTACCCCCTCCAGTTCAGGCGATACATCGAGGTTGACCCCGCCCAGAGGGACCAGGTCCGGCCGATCTACGCCCGGTACAAGGCGATGGTCCCGGTGACCGACCTGATCGGGTGCTTCCCCACCCGCCACTCCCTGCAGGCGATCATCGCCCGGGCGGATGAAGAGGAGCCGGCCGAGAACATCCGGATCGTGACCGAGCACACCGCCGAACTGCTGAAGATCGACGTCGGCCGGATCGGCATCTCCGGCTCGCTCTCGCTGGGAACGTACGGCGATCCCCACGACGTGGACTACGTGATCTGCGGCACCGCCGGCGAGGTGAAACGAATGGTCAGTTTCATGCAGCACCTGACCGATACCGACGAAAAAAGGAGGGTCAGGGAGTTCGGGAAATACTGGCCGATCCGGTTCTGGGACTGGGCGGGGGGGAAGAAGTTCATGATCTGCCCCTTCTTCTCCTACCTCGATCCGGAGGAAGCGCCGCTCAGGAACTTCGACTGCGAAGACCGGGGGGAAGCCGAAATCACCGGCCGGATCGCCGACGACACCCACAACGCCTTCAACCCCACGTACCTGATCATCGACGACGTGAAGCGCGGCGGAAAGGAGTGCCCCGGGATCACCCGCCTCATCCTCTACCACGGCGGGGAGCGGGGCGATTGGCGGGAAGGCTATCGTGTCCGGGCCCGGGGCAACCACGTCCGGATCAAAACCTTCCGGATGGAAAACGGCGAGCGAAAGCCGCTCGACGCGTTCGAGGCCCTTCTGGTGAACAACCTCGATCAGGTGAAGAGGATTAAAGGATAGATACGGGATACAAGATACAGGATAACGTGGTGCCTCCGGCGCAACTTCGTAGTGCAGGACTTCTCCGCCGGAGGAGGATCAGCCTCCGGCTGAAGTCCTGCCTTCGTTAGGCAGGGCTGAAGAGGCTGTCCGATAATTCAGATTTTAGGCATTTTAGAGGTCATTGCGAGGAGCGCAGCGACGAAGCAATCTCATCATTTTGGATAAGAGGTGGTTATGAATGAAAAAATAGATTGCTTCGCCCCTTCGGGGCTCGCAAT
>JAZDIV010000116.1:0-2082 GCA_043804695.1 PVC group bacterium
AGCAATGCGGTTAAGGCTCTTGAAAGAGCGGTAAAACTCGCTCCTGATGCTGCGGAGCTGCATCTGGAGCTTGCCGACACCTATAAGGCCCTGGGGGATGTTAAAAAGGCGAAAGAAGGATATGCCAAGGTCATCGCACTGGACCCGGAAGGTAAAAGCGGCCAGGCAGCCAAAAAAGCGGCCTCGGGCCTGAAATAAAAGGAAGAAGCCTGTTTGAACAAAAGTGGAGGGGGCGTCAAAAGCCGTTTTGCTCGCTCGGCGACTCTTTTCGGGAGATGCTCAGGGCTTCGCTGAATCTCAAGAACTCGCCCCGCCGGGGCAGGGCTCAGACAACTTGAGATTCTTAACGCGAAAGCCCCCGCCTCTCTTTATCCGAAAAGGCTCGTATCTCGCTCGCAAAAGACTTTTACAACTCCATTGAATATTCATAACAAGAGCGCCGGCAGTTTCCGATGTTTTTAGGATCTGCCGGCGCTCGTTTTTTTAGGTCGTGTCCCTTTTTTTTTATAAGCCCCCTGCCATTTCCGACATTAATAGACTATGGGGTTGCTTCAGTTACCGTTATAGAGATCTGTGCCGAGGCGTTCCCCGAAGATGCCCGGATGCGGTAAACCCCGGGGTCGCATTGAGCGGTCCAATCCACTTCGGCTTGACCGGCCGGGTCGGTCTGGGCAGAAACACTCAATTCGCCGTTGGAGAATTCGCCCGACCGGGCCGAGAATAGGACTTGAGTCCCGGGGATCACCGGATCGCCGTTGTAATCGGTGACCGTAGCGGTGATGGTTGAAACCTCTCCTTCATCAACGCTGGCCGGGGATGCCGCCAGAGTGATTGAAACCCCCGTGCCGCCGACGTACACCGTGACTTGCGCGGTGACTCCGTTGGAGGTGCAGGTGATGTTGGCCGGGCCCGACTCCGTGCCATCCGGGGCGGTGAGGTAGGCGATGATGGTTCCGCTTACATCCCGGGTGACATCGGTAAAAACGGTGCTCCCGTTTTGGAAGATTCCCCTGTCGGTTCTGAAGGTGGCCGAAGTCCCGATGTTCACCGGGTCCTCGTTTCCGTCGGTCAGCGTCGCCGTGATGGTAGAAGGCGTGCCGTCGGCCGGGATCTCGGTTGGATCCGCGGTAAGCTCGATCCGGGCCGTTTCCCCCGGCGGGCCGGAGAGGGTGATTTCCACGGTGATGGACCGGCTGACGTCATTGGACTGGCAGGTCACGTTGGCGGCTCCCGGGGTGGTGCGGAGCGGGGCCATGAGATATACCCTGACGGTCCCGGTGGTATCGGTGGTCCCCACTGTGAGGTAGGGCAGGCCGGTGGTGAACTGGCCTCTGGAGGTGGTGAAATGCACGGAAGTCCCGATGGAGACGGGTTCGCCGTCATATCCCAGAAGCGTGGCCGTGATTTCGGCCGTGGTGTTGCCGTCGGCCGGGATGCTGCTTTGACTCGTCGTCAGAGTGATCTGTGAAGACATGGGGTCCGAGCTGCAGCCCGTGATGACGGGCAGCACTAAAAGTGCCAATAAAGCCAAAAGGCCGAATCGAAGGGAGATATGTTTCATGGCGCCAAACCTTCCTTTTAAATTGCGATTCGCATCCATGCGATATTCCATGTTACCTACTGAAGGGTGCTCCGGGTCTGGAGCACGCCCGGTTCCAGGCGGACGATTTTGGGGGTGATGAAGACGATCAACTCCGTCATTTCCTTGCTATCCGTCTGCTGCTTGAAGAGCCAACCCAGGAAAGGGATGTCGGACAGCCAGGGGAACCCGCGCTTGGCCTTGTCTTCCCGATCCCGGATGATCCCGCCGATTACGATGGTATCGCCGTCATTGACCATGAGCTGGGTTTCGGCCTTGTGGGTGGAAAGTGCCGGGACATCCCCGGTCGGCGTTGACACCAGTTCGGAGATGTCTTCTTTTTTGAGCTTGATGATCGTCGAAATGCGATTGTCGTTGGTGATCTGAGGCGTGACCTTGAGTTCCAGGTCGATCTTCTTGAACTTGATGGTCGCAAGACCCGTCTCGTCCCGCTCCAGGTAAGGGAATTCGAATCCCTGGGAAATGAGGGCCTCCACATTGTT
>JAZDIV010000117.1:0-24608 GCA_043804695.1 PVC group bacterium
TGTATAGACATGTCATTGCGAGGAGCGAGATCCTTCGCTATCGCTCGGGACAGGCTACGCAATCTCAACTCTATGCACAGCAAGAGATTGCTTCCCGCCACGCTTTGCTCGCGGCTTCGGCTAACGCTCGCAATGACCGCAATCGTTGATGTAAATACTACAACGGTCGGATTAATATGTAAGAGCGGCGAGCGTCAAGGAGAAAAGATGAGGACACACTTTGCGATTTTTCTGATAGTAACAGTCTTTGGTATTGCCGGGTGCGGAACGACCGGCGGACAATCGAAGGAGGCTGGGGTTCCGAAGCTGGAAGAGGACGAGATGGAGAAGAGCTACCGGTCCGGGAAGGTGGCGGGGCGGGTGATCCACACCTTCACCCCCAACGACCTCAGAAACCAGATACTCTCCTTCAACCCGGAATTCTACGCTACCCTTTCACCGGAGGCTCTGTCGAAAATGTTTGCTGACTACCAAAAAATCTGCGGGCTGGAAATCGAGACGGTGAGAACCGGCATTTCCTCGGATGAGGAGATGGCCCGGTACCTGCGGAGAAGCGGGGTGGCGAAAGAACTTGGCCTTGACCAGGCTTCCGTTCAAGAGGCCCTGAACCGAATTGACTGGAAATCCCGTTGTTTGAAACCCGTCGGCCAATTCACCAGATATTATGTCGATGTATCACCCGAGCCCCCGGTGAGACTGCCGGCCATGTTCGAGCCGGCCGGGGCGGTTTACCTATCCTGGCCCATTTACGAAGGCTGGGTGTGGCGGGTCCATGCCGATCTGGTGAGAGAGATAACGGAGGCAGCTCAGGCCTGGATATTCGTGCCGAACGAATACTGGCAGAAGGCGGTCGAGCTTTACCTGACTGAAAAAGGGATCGATCTTTCCAACGTTACATTTCTCCATATCCCCACCGACGATGCCTGGGCCCGGAACTGGGGACAGACAACCATCTTCGCCGGAGAGGATAAAAGTCCCGCCTTCGTTCAAGAACACTACGTCGGATACGCCTACCAGCCATTCGCGAAGAAGAGCGCGGAGGCGGCCGCCGCTCTCGGGAGATACACGGATGTTCCGGTCTATCAATTGCCGCTGGTGCTCGAGCAGGGAGGCAACATAATTTCCGACGGACACGGAACGATCGTAAGTACGACCCGGGTCTTTGAACAGAATCCCGATGTCAGCCGCGATCAATATGAGAAGATCCTCAAGGATTATTACGGGTGTCAGCGGCTTATCGTCATCGAGCGGCTCCAGGGCGAGGTTAACGGCCACGCCGATTTCATCAAGTTCGCCGATCCCCACACTGTATTTGTCTGCTCGGCCCCCGAAGATTCCCGGTGGCATGAAGCGCTTGAGGAAACCGCCCGCATCTTTTCCGAGACAAAGTCGTTGGACGGTCAGCCTTACCAGGTGGTGAGAATCCCGCTTCCCACTAATTTCAACCACGGCAAAGACGGCCGGGGATACAATTACAACTGCGGCTTGATGGTGAATAAAAAGATGCTGGTTCCGATCTACGGCGCGCCCGAAGACGATGAGGCCCTCCGCATTTACCGGGAAACATTGCCTGATTACGAGGTCGTCGGGATAGACTATACGCCGTATCTCGCCGGGGCTATTAATTGCCAGACGGTGGAGCTTCCTCCGGCGGTAACGGACCGCATAAAATAGCTTTTTATTGGAATCGGTGAGTGATCTTTCCCGCCGCCCGAAAAAATATCGCAATCTATGGTCAAATATGGGAACTTAGCTTCGCAATTGTGGGAGGGCTTTCCAAGCCCGATAATCGGGGTTAAAAACCCCTCCCACAATACAGTTATTGAAATTCCGAAGCAGCAAGTTATTGCCATGAAGCCCGAATCTTATATGAGTCTGCAATCCGCCCTCGCATACTACGGACTGATTCCCGAGTACATTCCAGTCATCTTATTCATAAATCGGATTAATTTTGAATCATGACAAAGATTAAATGAACCGCCACGCGAAAAGATATTGATTTTATCAAATTATCCGGCAATGAATTACAGCCAAAGGTCTATTTCTGCCGGCAGCGTTAACAGGGAGAATAACCCGTTGTCCTTCCGGAGAAGAAAAAGCAGAGTGTGGTAGCCGCACAAACAAGAGTGCTATTCATAATACATTGAACGACAATTATTAGCCTGGATTATTCATGAAAATTTTCAATTTTCATGAATAATCCAGGTTAAAGGCCGGGAGGGGATTTATCCCCTCCCGGTTTTTTAATTGAGATGACCGGATCCGGAAGACCCCACCTCACCTCCGTCATCTTTGATGAAGCAAGATATGTATTCAATCCCGCTTCCCGGGGGACAAGAGACCTGTGGCAAAAAATATGTACTCGCTCGAGAAGACGCTATATTATAGCCTTGAGCAATTATACAAGTTGTATGTCTAAATAACATGTGGGCCTGGTGGAGATAAAATAGGGAGGTAAAAAGTTGAAAATAATAGTAGCTTGGACAACCGGTCTCGCGGTGGCCTTTACTCTGGCGGTCAATGCTGACGCCCAAGTTAATTTTCAGGTCATCCACGAATTCGACGGCGTGAACGGGGCAAACGCGCCCGGGCATCTGATTTCCTTAAACGGTCGACTATACGGGATGACCGCGGGCGATACCGCCGGCAATCATGGTGTAATCTTTTCGATTCTTCCCGACGGATCAGATTTCACTCTCATTCACCGATTCGCCGGGCAGCCCGATGACGGGGCGTGGCCCCACGGGAGCCTTAATTTTTTCAATGACAAGCTCTACGGATTAACCTGGGCGGGCGGTTGCGACGGTACCGCCTGCCCCAACATGGACGGCAACGGCTGCGGGACCGTCTTCTCGCTCCAGACCGGGGGGGGCGACTACACGGTTTTATGGGAATTCGCCTGCAGCGATTTTTTCGAGGCTTCGCTTCCCAACGCATACTTCATATCCGACGGAGATGAATTATACAGCACGACCCAGACAGGCGGGGAATCCGGGAAGGGAACGGTTTTTTCGATCAAGCCGGACGGGACCGGGTTCACGGTTCTTTACAATTTTAGCGGAGACGGATCTGAGGGGACACTACCCGCCGCCGGCCTGGTTCTGGACGGCGACACACTCTACGGGACTACCTCATCAGGCTGGGAGTTCCCAGAAGACGACAAGGGAACGATCTTCTCTCTCCGGAAGGATGGGTCAGATTTTACCGTTATTCATAAATTCAACGGGACTGACGGCAAGATGCCTTTTTCAGCCCCGATTATAATCGCCGGTCGGATCTATGGCGCTACCGCGCACAGGGGTGAAAGCGACAACGGAGTTATATTTTCTCTCCGGACGGACGGGACTGATTATACGGTTCTCCACTACTTCGCCTCTGAAGACGGCTGTCCGATGGAAGGGGTGGTCATGGCGGGGGACATTCTTTACGGCGCAACGCTTGACAACAGTCCGCCGGATTATTGCGGAGTAATTTATTCCATAAACGCGGATGGATCGAATTATACGGAACTGCATCGTTTTAACGGCAGCGATGGCAGGGTAGCCTACGGGCGGTTGCTTCTAGTCGGCAACACTTTCTATGGCATGGCCGCCCTCGGCGGGACCAGCGGTAACGGGGTGATCTTCTCATTTCAGCGTCCCGTCCCGGAAAACCCCATTCTCCAGTCCGGGGATTATAACGGCGACGGTCGGGCCGATATAGCCGTATTTCGACCTGATTCCGGCCTCTGGGCGGTCAGGGGTTTGGGGCGCATCTACTTCGGCGCCGCCGGCGACATCCCGGTGAGCGGGGACTACAACGGTGACGGCTACACCGACGTGGGGATTTTCCGCCGCGCGACCGGCCTCTGGGCGGTCAAGAACATCACCCGGCTCTACTTCGGGGGCTCGAACGATCTTCCGGTTCCCGCAGATTATGACGGGGACGGCTGCTGCGACGCCGCCCTCTTCGGCGAGCAGTCGGGGCAGTGGAAGATCAGGGGGATCACAGCCGTCCACTTCGGGTCCCTGGGAGATCGCCCGGCCCCGGGGGACTATAACGGAGACGGAGCAGCCGATATCGCCCTCTTCCGCCCCGATTCCGGACTCTGGGCGGTCCGGGGGGTGACCCGGTGTTATTTCGGGACCAGCGGCGATGTCCCCGTTCCGGGTGTTTTTCAGTGGTACGGTTCTTTAATGAGTACGATCCCCTTCCGGGACCGGATCGCGGTCTTTCGGTCTGCCACCGGATTATGGGCGATTCGCAATCTTACACGGGCTTATTTCGGAACCTCGGGCGACACCCCGGTGGCCGGTGACTTCACCGGCAATTCTCTCGATGATATCGCCGTCTTCCGCCCTGATTCAAGTCTGTGGGCCATAAGGGGACTTAGCAGGGTTTATTTCGGTACACCGGGCGATATACCGGTGACGAAGTAATTGGGATTAGGGATTGGGGAATAGGGAATAGGGACTGATTACTGATTACTGATCACTGTTTTTCCCCAGTGCCCGTCCCTCACCGTCCGGAAGCACTCCGCAAAGTCCCGGTTTCACCGGGACCGCGGGATAAAAATCTTTAAGGAATCTCAAACTCAACCACGCTCTTAAAATTTTTCTTCGAAAAATTTTAGTTTTGAACAATGCCAACGCATAAAAGAACGGCCACATATTCAACATATTAATCTATCTGTCTGATCAAACTCTCGTGCCGATGTCCCTGTTGACGCCGGAAGTCCGCGTATATCCCGCAATCCAGGCGGCTGTTGCTTCTGAAGGAGAGATTGCCTATCAGGCTGATCAGCGGCTGGCGGCGGCCCCGTAAGTTGCTGCCCACCCGGCGCAGGATGCGCGGCATGGAATAGAAGTCGCGGTTGCAGGAGATCATTTCCCGGATGATGCCGTCCAGCAACAGGTGTTTATACCGGGCCACCGGGAAGGTC
Organism: PVC group bacterium; assembly: GCA_043804695.1. GTDB lineage: Bacteria > Auribacterota > Erginobacteria > Erginobacterales > Erginobacteraceae > CAWGIE01. Next base: position 4,922 of record JAZDIV010000117.1, read on the forward strand.
AGCGTGTAGTATTTCCAGTCTTCCGGAAACGCATTGAGGGCGATGCGGTTCTTCGATTTCATCTGGTCCCACAGGCGCGTGCCGGGCAGGGGCGTCAGAAACATCATGCTGAGATTGTCCACTCCGTATCGGCCGGCGGACGCGGCGATACGTTTGCCGATCCCCGCTTTGTCTATGTCCAGACCGATGATGAAGGAGCCCACGACCATGATTCGGTGTCTCTGGATGCGGCGCACGGAGGCGCGGAAGTCCCGGCCCTTCAGCAGGTTGAATTTCTTGCCGAGTTCTTGAAGCCCTTCCGGCGTGGGGGATTCAAAACCGATGAAGACACCCCGGCATCCGGCCTGCGCGGCCAGGGTGAGGAGTTCTTCGTCATCGGCGAAGTTGATGGTGGCCTGGGAGACCCATTCCTTGCGCAGGTTCGCCCGGATCAGGGCACGGAACAGGTCCTTGGCACGGGCGATGTGTTCGGGGCGCGTACCGATGAGGTTGTCGTCCACCACCAGAATGTGTTTTTCCCGCACCGACTGGAATTCCCGCACCACATCCGGAATGGGGCGCAGCCGGTAGTGAGCCCCGTTGAACGCCGTCACGCTGCAAAAGCTGCAGTTCAAGGGACAGCCGCGCGTGGTCTGAACGGCTCCGAAGGCATATCCCGTAGCCAGCAGGTCATGACGGGCGAGCGGAATATTGTTTATATCCGCAAACCCTCCGTCATACCGGCGCTTCAGGCGGCCCCGGCGGACATCCTCCAGGACCTGCGGCCAGACGCCCTCGGCCTCCCCCGTGACGACCGAGTCCACCCGCTCCATGGCCTCGTCCAGGCACATGGTGGCGTGAATGCCGCCGATGACGACGGGGACGCCGAGCCGCCGGAAGTGCGCGGCCACTTCATACGCGCGGTTCGCCTGAGAGGTGAAAGCGGTGATGCCCACCAGGTCCGGCCGGGGCAGGGCCGGATAGTCCGGAGCACCGAGGTTCTCGTCCAAGATCGAGATTTCCCACTCCGGCGGGGTCAGGCCCGCGACAACCATCAGGCTGAGCGGTTTCCAGACGCGGTACCGGTTCCAGCGGCTCTCCTTGACTTTGACGCTGCTGACCAGCGGATTGGAGGGATTGATCAGATATAGTCGCATGACCGGCGTTCACTCAGAAGGCTGACAAAAATGACTTCGGGAACTGATTTTTATCCGTGGTTATTGTCTGTCTCGGGAAACACAGTTTCTCAAGGCCCTTGCACTAACCGGTAACCTGGTCTATAGTGCGTTTCTTCGCGCTGTTCCAGGCGCGGCCCTGATGGCAGTCCGGGGATTTTGCCCCAAAAGGCACCAAATGCCAATAAAAAAATAAGGTAAAAACGTGAAATTCAAACTCCTCCCCAGGAAACGACATCTGCTTCGCATTGTTGTCCCCGCCTATCCGGCATTTAACATCTATTCCTTTCTTGCCGATACGACGACCTCTCTGGGAGCGGTCTGTGTTGCCACCTCCGCGCGCGAGGTGGCGGGGTGGGAGGTTGAGGTTATCGACGAAAACAATCTTCGGAGATTCGGTCCCCGGAGCGCCTCCGGCGGCGCGGACCATGAGCTGCTTCAGAAGCTCAGACCGGCTGACGTCGTGGGATTTTACGGCGGGCTTACGAGCACGATTCCCCGCGTGTACGACTTAGCGCGCTTCTATAAAAGCCGGGGGGTCATAACCATCGCCGGGGGGCAGCACTTTGTGGGAGAGACGATACCGGAAGCGCTTGTTTCGGATATTGATTGTATCGTCCGGGGGGAGGGGGAAAAGACCGTAAAAGAGCTCCTCCTCGCCTTCAAAGAAGGAAACGAACTTTCCTCGGTGTCCGGTGTCGCGTACCAGGAAAAGGGCGAGGTAATCTATACTGCTGAGCGACCTCCCATCCCTGATCTGGACGCTTTGCCGTTGCCTGATTTCTCCCTGCTGAGGTATGCCAAGATCGCGCTCTTTCCCCTGGGGAGGGTCCGTGGCTGTGGGATGAACTGCGAGTTCTGCGCTGTTAAGGGCAAGCCGCGGTATGCCTCCGCCGAGAAACTGATTGAGCAGGCCAGTAAAATCGTGGAGACGATGGGCGGCCGGGAGTTCTTCATCGTCGACGATCTATTCGGCCAGGACCGCGATGAGACGTTGCGATTGTGCGCCCTTTTGAAAAATTACCAGGAGCAGATCGGCCGACGCCTGAGTTTCACCGTGCAAATTCGCCTGGACAAAGCGAAGGACACCGATCTGCTTAAGGCGATGAGAAACGCCGGAATCAATGTGGTGGCGATCGGGTTTGAATCGCCGATCTCCGAGGAACTTGAGGCGATGAACAAGAGGCTGCGACCGGAGGAGATGATAGCCTTAACAAAGACGTTCCATCAATTCGGTTTTTTTGTGCACGGCATGTTTATTTTCGGCTATCCCATGATAGATGGTTCCCAATTTCAAATGTCGGCCAAAGAAAGGGTAAAGCGATACCGAAGGTTCATCAGGGAAACCCGAATAGATACGATCCAGGTCCTGGCGCCGGTTCCCCTGCCCGGCACGGAACTGCGGGAGCGCCTGACGCGCCAGAACAGGGTCTACCCCCGCGAAAGCCTGGGCTGGGAGTACTACGATGCCAGTTTCCCCCTCTTCGAGCCGGATCAGCCTCTCACCCCCGAGCAAATGCAACTGGCGAGTCGAAGAATCATGGGGCGCTTCTACCACCTGCGCTATTTATTCCTCTTCTTCCTCAATGTTCTCTCGTTCCCCTATTTGCTTTTTCACGTTTTTAACATTAAATCCGGCTGGAGGAGGTGGTTCCGGAGATGGCGGAATTACTTTCTCCGCTTTGTGGGCTCGAGAGTCCTGAAGAAATGGACTTTCCAATTCCACCGGGGAAGATTTTTAAACAAGCTGGGAGAGGCCAAACTGCACATGGGGAAGAAACAGGCGTCCATTTCCCGGCTCCGGTGATGACAATCAGAAGGATTTCCAGGGCGCCCTGCCGCCGCCCTTCCGGTCGGCCTTCGGCCTCCCTTCAGGAACGGCAAGAAGGGCGGGAATCGGGACTGCGGGGGAATCGGGTCGTGCCCGGCATTTCCTGACGGTTTGAAAGAGGAATGAAATGGATCTCGTTTCACTATTTCTGATCTCGATCGGCCTGGCGATGGACGCCTTCGCCGTCTCGATAGCGAGCGGGTTTAAGATGAAGGTCTTGAATCCGGCTCATGCTCTTATAATCGCGCTTTTTTTCGGAGGCTTCCAGGCGCTGATGCCCGTCATCGGCTGGGCGGCCGGGGTGCGTTTCCGGGTTATTCTCTCGGGTTTCGACCACTGGGCGGCCTTCGGGCTGCTCGCCGCGATCGGCGTGAAAATGATTTATGAATCATTCAAATTGGATGATCAGGAACAAACCGACGCTGACTTTAATTTTCCGGTATTGCTTACCCTGTCCCTGGCCACCAGTATCGACGCTTTGGCGGTCGGCTTGAGCCTGTCATTTTTACGGGTAGCAATCGCTCTTCCGGCGGTAATCATCGGAACGGTAACATTTCTGCTGTCTTTTCTGGGGGTTGTTCTCGGCAATAAAGTCGGCCATTTTTTCGAAAGAAAGATCGAGATCGCCGGGGGGATCATCCTGATCGGGATCGGAATAAAAATCCTGATCGAGCATTTGATCTGATGGGAATAGATGCTGAATCCGGCAAATCTTACGGCGCCCGGCCCGGGCCGTCCGAAAGAGGATCTTTAAATCAACCCGCGTCAACCGTGCTCCGGGACACTCGGCCGGCCCGTTTCAAAAAAGCCCGGAAGCGGGCGCTCCCGGTTTTATCAGAAGTGGAGTTTTTTCAGTCTGAAGACTTTTCCACAATAATTTTACCTGAGGAACCTCCCCATCCCTTCCAGGGCCGGGAGCAGATACCGGTCCTTTTCTCTCCGGATCAGGTCCCTGTCCGTCACCGGCGCATAATCGTTGTCACGGATATCCGATTCCAGCATGTTGTACGCCTCGGTGGAGAACCGCATCCGGAGTTCCGGGGTCATCAGGCAGCAGTCGTCCCAGCCCGCCAGGAGCAGGCACCGTTCTGCCGGCAGTTCGAAGAGGTTCTCTCCCAGAGTGTAGAGCGCGGGGTCGTTGGGGTCGCCCAGGATGCCGAGGATGGTGCCCGGGACATCGAGGTGGCTGCTCCTCGCGGTCAGAACCCGCGGCCCCTCGAAACCGGGGGCCCGGAAAACCAGGGGGACCCGGACCTGGTAATCATCGTAGGCGGAATTATGGCCGTAGTATCCCTCCTCCCAGAACTCCTGGCCGTGATCGCCGGTGATCACGATCACCGTGTTCTCCAGATAGCCCCCCTCCTCCAAAGCCGTCAGGATCCGGCCCAGATTATAGTCGGCGTAGTGAATGGAGTTCCGGTAACGGTTGAAGATTTCCCCCCGGTTTTCCCGCAGATCGGTCTCCAGGAAGCTGATCTCCCCGCTGCAGGGTTCGAATTTTCTGAACCCGTCCGGAAAGTGATAGGTGGCGTGGGGAGAGTCGAGGAAGAGAAAACAGAAAAAAGGCTTTCCGGGAGGAACTCCTGCGAGCCATTCCAGGAACCTTCGCACCAGGATTTCATCCCGGTCGGCCGAATCCTCCCCGGGGAGCCGGTCTTCGATCTCGATATCCAGATCGGCAAAGGCGGTCCGGTCGAACTCCGGGAAGGAGAGGGAGGTGCTCGACATCACCTTGAAGAGATATCCGTTGTGAAGCAGCTGCTTGATCAGAACCGGCCCCTGGCGGTGATTGAGCATCGGCTGCCAGTAGGTTCCATAGAGCCCGTAAAATAAAGCGAATCCGCCGAAGCGGGAGGTGGGACCGCCGGAGTAGTGGCTGAGACCCGTGATCGCCTTCTCGCTGAAGGCGGTCAGGTTGGGCATGATCTCCGGGTCCAGCATGTCGAAACGGAGGCTCTCCACCAGGATGATCACCACGTTATAGGGCCGGGGGAGCGGGCCGTAGCGGAAGGCGGGGCCGGGATAGGCCAGCCGGGAGGCGGCGGGGATGATGGGCGCCGCTTCCCCGAAATGCCCTCCGAGCAGCCGCTTGAAAGTGAACGGGCGGTAGAAGGGCAGGATCTTCTGATAGCGGGTGATCGGGGTGTAGCCGTAATAATCGCTGATCCCGAAAGACAGTTTCTCCACCAGGGAGAGGAGGATGACCAGACCGGCGGAGATCAGGATCAGCCGGGGACGGGAGACTCTCCAGAGCCGGCCCTTTCGGCGGAGGCGGCGGAAGATGAGGGTGAAAATCAGGGACTCCGCCGTGATCAGGACAATCGCGGCCAGCCCGGCCAAAACCCGGTCACGGGCCGAGAAACGCACCGAGTCCCAGTAGCCGGGGGTGGTCATGGCGTTGAGAACAATCCCGCTCAGGTGGAACTTGAAATGGGTGTACACCCGGACATCGACAAAAATGAAGACCTGGGCCAGGCTGAAGAGAATAACGGAAAGAATCCTGATCAGCCACCCCGCCCGCAGCAACAGATAAAGAGCGCTCAAAACCCCGGCCAGGATCAGGGCGATCAGCAGGAAATGAGCGAAGAACGCGGCGTACCGGAAAACGGCTTCCGCCCGGCTTGATGGGTCAAAGGAGAAATAGGGCCGGCCGGTGATAAAAAACAGGAGGGAGTTCACGGCCCCGAAGAGGACGATCGTCCGGTATACAAGCCCCCGGGGGGGAGTCCCCTTGCCGGCCGTAGTTATCATAGTGCCTGCCATTTGTAAATTAGCTCGCTGCGCTCGCAAATTTTTATTGGACCCCCGACGCCTGCGTCGGGGGTCTGTTGGTTGATTAAAATATTTTCACCGAGGCGACATGATAAAAAAGCCTTATAACCTCAGCCACTATTTACTCCATGAATGGTAAAGCCCTCCGGGGGCGTGACCCCTGCCGGCTTGGCCGGCAGGTAAATCAGTTCAGATGCTATAACCCATCCCGCCCCAGAAGATCCCCGTGGCTTTATGCCACGGGTGAATGAGTTAACAGCTACCTTCGGACATAGATGTTGCAGCCATTGAACTTTCTCCCCTGCCGCGTAAAGCGGCAGGGGCCGTTTTTATGTTTGGTATCCTGCGTTAGCTTATAAACTTCCGCTCCGGTGGGATGAACCCACCGGGGGCGGTTGTTGTTTTATTGTCGCTGGTTAGCCTTTGAACTTCCGCTCCGGTGGGACACCCTGCAAATCGGCTTTGTGTTCTATCCATATTTTTCGGGGCATCCTGATGTTTATTATCGGGGCCAAGCCCGATCATCGGGGTCTCGTCGGGGTTCATCGGTGTTCCCGCCCGTGTCCGGCCGGCGGTCTGACCCCGGCCCGTTCCATCCCTTGCCCTCCGTCTGCCCCAGTTCCCAGAGCCGGGCGTACTTCTCGGCCACATAGCCGGTGGAAAGAACGGCGCTGATCAGCCCGGGGGCGCCGTCGCGGAACCCCCCTCGCAGGATGTAGTTTTTCAGGAAATTGAAACCGGGATGAAGAAACATCTTCAGCGCGGTCCCCCGCCGTCCCTCCCGGAAATATTTTCGAGCGGTACCGGCGGCGTAACTGCTTGATTTAGCAACGAACTCGTCGATCGACTGGTGCGGGTGGTGGATCAGCCGGGCCTTCAGGAAGCCGTGACTGCCCCGGGGGACCACATCGGAATGAGGCGCGTCGGCCAGGAACCGATACCTGTCCTTCCGGAAGAGGATCGCCACCGTGTCCGTCTTCCACGCCGCGTGTTTCATCTCCCTCCCGAAGAGATAATTTCTCCGGTAGACCCGGTAGTTGTCGAACCGGGGGCACTGCAGCTCCCGGAGAATCTCGTCTTGCAGTTCCCCCGGGATGATTTCATCCGAGTCGATGGCCACGATCCAGGGATGGGAGGTCCGATCGATCGCCCAGTTCTTCTGATTCCCGGGGAAGGTATACGGGTGTTGGTAGCAGGCATTCGCAAAACGGCGGGCGATCTCCGCGGTGCCGTCGGTGCTGAAGGAATCCACCGCGACCACCTCATCGGCAAAGCGCAGGCTGCGCAGGCAGGGGCCGATCTCGGTTTCCCGGTTGTAACAGACAACGATGGCGCTAACTTTCAATTTTTACTCCGTAAAAATTGTTGTTGCTTCCTGTTTCGGGATGCCGGTACTCTCATTTTGAGGAAAAATGAGAGTACCGGCATCCCGAAACAGTCGCAAAAACAACCGGATAACAATCTTTTGTTTTCGCTATACGATTCTATGGGCTTGCCTTTTCGGACTGAGTATATGAACCCGAACTGATGTTCGGATTGGCATCGATCTGCTTGCTAATTGAAAAAATGACATTCACCACATTAGCGCCACAGGCGCCAATGTATACCAGATTTCGTTAAAACTCAAGTACTGATAAAATATCCCTATGCGAACGAAGAGAGATCGCGACGCCGGGGGGGGGCGCGAATATAATAATAAGTATATTCCTCCCCTTGAGATACGGATTTTACCCAGCGGGGATCCCTGGTCGAGGTGGCTGCCGCGGCTGACGCTTGCTTTCGTGGTTTTCGGGCTCATCGTGCGTCTGGTCCGTTATCTGGTCTGCTACCCGATCTGGCCGGATGAGGCCTTCCTGGCCGCTAACTTCCTGAACGGGGGGTACGGGGATCTTCTGGGAACGCTCCGGTATCACCAGATATCACCCCTCCTTTTCCTCTGGGCGGAGATGTTCACGGTCAGACTCCTGGGGTTTTCCGAGTACACCCTGCGGCTCTTTCCCCTCCTCTGCGGCCTGGGCAGCGTCCTCGTCTTCTGCCGCCTGGGTCGTCGGCTGTTCCGGGGGGAAGCGCTCCTGCTGGCGATGGCCTTTTTTGCGGCAGCGTACTACCCGATCCGGCACGGGGCCGAAATCAAGCCCTACGCGACGGACCTGGCGGTCTCTGTGCTTCTGCTGGCGCTCTTTGTCGAATGGTGGCGAAAACCCGGAAAACCGCGGCGGCTCTGGTTTCTGGCCCTGGCGGTCCCCTTCGCGGTCGGGCTCTCATTTCCGGCCGTCTTTGTCGCCGGCGGAATCAGCATTGCCCTGCTGGCGGCGGCCGCGAAGACACGGAAGACGAAGCTTCCGGCCCCTTTTATCGCGTACAATCTTCTTCTGCTGGGCGCCTTCCTGCTCACCTACCGGGTCTCGACCGGTCCCCAGTACCGCGCCGAGGCCTGGCTGAGCGGCCCCCACCCGGAGACCGGGAGCTTCAACCAGGACTCCGCCTGGGTAAGAACCTTCCCCCCTTTCAGGGAGCCCGCCCGGCTGCCCGGCTGGCTCCTGGCAACCCATACCGGGATGATGTTCGCCTATCCCAACGGCGGCTTTAACGGCGGCTCCACGCTCACCTTCGTCTTCTTCGCGGCCGGGGCGGGCATTCTCTATTCCCGGAGAAGAAGAATCGTGCTGCTGGCCTTTCTCGCGCCCTTCCTGCTGACGTTCATCGCCGCCGCTCTTCATAAATATCCGTATGGCCACAATGCCCGGTTCAACCTCTACCTGGCCCCGATCATCTGTCTCCTGGCCGGGCTGGGAGGAACGAAACTCATCTCCCTGATCCCGAAAGTAAAAACCCGGACCCTGATCTTCAAACTTCTTATTCTCCTGATGGTTCTGCTGGGGCTGGGGTCCATCGCGCAGGATCTGCTCCACCCCTATAAAAAAATCGAGGACCGGCGGAGCCGGGAGTTCGCCCGCTGGTTCTGGACCCATCAAGCAGAGGACGCGGAGCTGGTCTGCCTCAAGACCGATCTGGGATTGGACTTCTTCCCCCGCCTCTTCGAATGGGGCCATTCGGCGCGCTATCTCTGCAATCAGCGGATCTACTCACCCGCCCACCGGGAGGGCCGGAGAGGTTTTTCTCCGGACGCGGTCAGCGGGGAGCACCCCCTCCGGTGCGTCGTCTTCAGCGTTCCGGAATGTTATGAGCCCTACGCCCGGCGCGATGAAAACAGGTGGCAGGAATGGCTGGCTTCGATGCAGGGCCGTTATCGTCTGACCGGCCATGAAAAATTCGAGGTCAACGCCGGCGTGGAGAGCCACCACGAGTGCTACGAGGTCTATGAGTTCATCCCTTGATTTTTCCGGGCGAAGCCCGGAAAAATCAAGGGATGATGATGACCCGATCACCTCGCTATCTGAATAATTCGGGTTAAACAGTTGCCTGGGAGGATTGTCTTTCCCGCGGGGGAATTTGCCTCTTGACCACTGCCGCCGGCAATCTTTACAATATGCCCTCTTCTATAATAGTCCCCAAGGAGGCAGCATGACACCGTACGAAATAATCATGAAGAAAAGGGACGGCAAGGCCCTTTCCCCGGAAGAAATTATTTTTTTCATTGATGAATACACAAAAGGAGATATCCCCGACTATCAGATGGCGGCCTGGATGATGGCGGTCTTTATCCGGGGGATGTCCCCGGAGGAATCAGCGGCCCTCACCCGGGCGATGCTCCATTCCGGGGGCACGATCGACCTCTCCTCGATCGGGAAAACTACCGTTGATAAGCACAGCACCGGCGGGGTCGGCGACAAGGTGAGCCTGGTCCTGGCTCCCCTGGTCGCGTCCCTGGGGATCCCGGTTCCGATGATGAGCGGGCGCGGGCTGGGCCACACCGGAGGGACACTGGACAAGCTGGAGGCGATCCCCGGCTTCCGGATCAGTCTCTCCGAGGAAGAGTTCATCCGGCAGGTCAAGGACGTCGGCGTCGCCATCATCGGGCAGACCCGCTCCCTGGCCCCGGCCGACAAGAAGATGTACGCCCTGCGGGACGTCACCGCCACCGTGGACAGCATCCCCCTGATCGCCGGCTCGATCATGAGCAAAAAGCTGGCCGCCGGTCCGGACGCTTTCGTCTTCGACGTAAAAACCGGGCGGGGCGCCTTCATGAGCACGCTTTCGATGGCTGAGGAGATGGCCCGCACCCTGGTCGAGATCGCGGTTCTCTCCGGGCGGCAGGCGACCGCGCTGATCACCGACATGAACCAGCCGCTCGGCTATTACGCCGGGAACGCCCTGGAGATAGTGGAGACCATCGCCTGCCTGAAGGGAGAAGGTCCCGGGGACCTGATGACGGTGGTGATGGAGATCGCCGGCATGATGATTATGCTGGGGGGAAAGGCCCCCACCGTCGAAGAGGGGAAACGGCTGGCCCGGGCGGCCCTCGAGGCAGGGAAAGGGCTGGCCAAGTTCAAGGAGATGGTGGCCGCCCAGGGCGGAGACACGGCCTATGTCGACAACCCCGGCCTCTTTCCTGAGGCCGCCGGAAAAATCCCGGTCATCGCCGCCCGGGGCGGCTTCGTCCACGCCATCGACACCCTGGAGATGGGGATGATCTGCGTGGCCCTGGGCGCGGGACGGGAGAAGGCCGATGATGGGATCGACATGTCCGCGGGGATCATCTTCGCCCGCAAAATCGGGGACCGGGTCGAGAAGGGCGACACCCTCCTGACCCTTTTTACCAACAAAGAGACCGGCCGGAAAGCGATCGCGGACCGCGCCCTCCAGGCGGTGGAGATCAAAGATTCTCCTTGCCAGCCCCCCCCGATAATCTATAAAGTAGTCGATAAAGATGGTATTAAAAATTTCCCCCGGGGGAATTTTTAAAAGGAGTCCGCCATGGGAAGCGCCAAGACCCTTTTTTACCTGCTGGTGGCCGCCGCTCTCATCGGCGCGGTGGTTCTGATCTTCAACAAGAATTACCGCCGGGACTACAACCTGGTTTCCAACCGGGATTTTTATTCCAGCCTGGCCCGACATTAATAATCCAGGCGAACGATCCGGAGAGTATTCATGCAAACCTACATCGTATCTTTTGCCGCCGTTCTCATTCTCGGCATTTTCATGCGATTGATTCATCCGGAATCTTCCGAGCTGTCCACCCCGCCCCTGGTCGCCGCCGGCTTTCTGCTCGCCGGCGCGGTTATCTCCTTCATCTACCGTTCCCGGGTCATGGCTTTTCTCCTTCTCTGTGCCGCCATCTGCATTTTTATGCTGGCTTTGCCGATCACAACCGGGCTGAACATGTACCTGATGGGGATCTTCGCGGCACTCTTCCTGATTTCAATCGTTTTCGGATTCATCAAGATCAGGGCGCTTCCGTTCTGGATCCTGAGCGCGCTGGTCCTGGGATACGGCCTGACCTGCCTTCACCTTGACCGGACCTCACCCTCCCACGTTATCTACTGGGGGGGCGACGATAACAACACCCAGAGCCTGGTCTACGGGATCATCGTCAAGGAACCGGAAGTCAGGCCGGAGAAGGGGGACACCCGCCTGACCATCGAGTCTTCCATCGTGGCCAAGATCGACAAAAACCCAAAGGGCCTCAGCATCATCGAACAGGCGATCGGCGAGATGAACGGCCTCCAGCGGGAGTGGGAGACCGAGGAAGAAGCTCTCCTCACCCTCCTCCAGGTCCGCGACCGCCTGGCCGACGACCCGGAGGCGAACCCGGAAGAAATCATCCGGGAGGAGTTCTCCTGCGGCGACTACATTCCCTCGAAGGAGGATATCGAGACCATCCAGATGTCGGCGGAAGAACTGGGCCCCCCCGGACCCGAAAAGGGATGGATCACCCGGATCGACACCGGCTGGATCCTGGTCATCGTCTACGATAGAGATCTCAACCGGGACAAGATCTATCCCGCCGTCTCCGACTGGCGGGCATACGGGGACACGGTCAGGATCATCGCCCCCCTCCAGTCCCCTCCCCCGGCGGAAAATCCCGGCGGCTTCGACTACCGCTCCTACCTGGAGTCGGTCAACACCTTCGCCACAATGCAGATCAAGGGGAAAGAAAACTGGACCACCAAGCAGCTCGATACCATCGAGATCATCAAGCCGTCTACCGGCAACTTCTTCATCAACTGGTGCATGGGCATCAAATATGAACTTTTGGCCGTCATCCGCCAGACCACCCCCTTCCCGGAGTCGGGTTTCCTCTCCGGCATCTTCGTCGGCCTGCGGCAGGGCGTCCCCGACAAGATCGTCAAGGATTCCCAGGCGGCCGGTACCGCCCACGTCTTCGCCGTCTCCGGCCTGCACGTGACCATCATCGCCGGGCTCCTCCTCCTCATCTTCAACCAGACCCCGATCCCGAAATCCGTCTGGGCGCCGATCGCGGTGCTCTTCCTGCTGATCTTCACGGTCATCACCGGGGCCCGCCCGTCAACGCTGCGGGCCGCCACCATGAACAGCTTCGTGCTGATCTTCTTCACCTATTTCGGCAAGAACATCCAGAAATCCCTGATCATGTCGATCTGCTTCGCGGCCATCGTCATCATCTGTTTCCTCCCGGCCGGATACGGCGGTCCCCTGATCCTTCCCTCGGCCTCGTTCCTGATGTCTTTCTCCGCCGTCCTTTTCCTGGGACTCCTCAGCGGGCCGGTTGAGGACTTCTTCAACTTTAAGCTCAATAACCTCCACAGCCTGGTCACCTTCGCGGCGGTAGCCATCCTGGCCGGGCTGCTTTTCATGAACCTGGGCAACCCCTGGGGGATACTGAAGGCGAAGCTCTTCTGGGGGTTTTTAATCGCCATCCCGGTCTCTTTCCTGATCCAGCAGGTGATCCCCTTCCGCCCCCGCTTCAGCAAGATCCCGGGAAGGTGGCTGCGGACCTTCATCGCCGCCCAGGTGGCCATCCAGTGCAGCATCGTTCCGCTCTCGATGGTGATCTTCCACCGGATGTCGCTGGCCGCCCCCTTCGCCAACTTCATCGCCATCCCCCTGATCGGGATCATCCTCCCGCTCGGGATGCTGGCCACCCTGATCGGATTCATCCCCCTGATCGGCATGCCGCTCGCCCTCCTGATCACGGCCGCCAACTGGCTGGGGATGCACTTCTTTATCTGGATGGATAACTTCTTTGCCCGAACCTTCCCCTACCCCCAGGTGCCCAAACCGGGGCCGATCCCGCTGGTTATCTTCTACCTGGTCGTCTTTTTCTTCATCTACCGGGAAAAGATCATCCTCAGCCTGAAGATCGCCTTCATCCGGGTGAAGAACTCCCTGCCTGACTCCGCCTGCCGGATCAGGGTTTACGGCGCCCTGGCCGCCCTTCTGATCGCGATCGCGGCCACGGCGACGGGGTTCATCTCCTCCCGCACTCCCGAGCTCAAGGTGATCTTCCTGTCGATGGGATGGAAGGACGGGATGTGCGCCCTGATCGAGGCTCCCAACGGAGACACCATTCTCATCGACGGGGGGGCGGAAGGTAGAGATTTCTACAAGAAAAGGTATTCGTACTGGAACCAGGGGCAGCGGACCCTGGAGGAGGTGCTTCTCTCCGAGAAGGTCGTCGCTTTCGACGCGGTCGTCAATTCCAGCCCTGACGCCCGTTTGCTGGGAGGCCTGAATTACATCGTCGGATCGGATGATTATTATATCAAGCGGCTCTACGTCTCCCTCCCTCCCTCCGTCTTCGGGCCGAAGGACATCAACCTGAACCGGTTCGCCATCGCCCTCGCCTCCGGCTATCAGGGCGATGCCGGGCATTATTACCGGCTGCTGCTTCTGAACCAGTTCAAGCCGGAGGATGCGCTGCATTTCATGACCTTCTTCCGGAAGATCCCCGATGACGAGATAACCGCCGCCCTCCAGACCCTTCCCCGGGAGCCGAACCCGAAATACGACCCCATGACGATTACCGGAGAGGCGATCCAGATTCTGAAGGAGAAGGAGGCGGAGGGGCACGAGCAGCTGATCGAGTCCATCATCTCCACCGAGGGGTGGCTCCATCCGGACGAAGATTTCACCCGGGAGCAGGCGGAAGTCCTGGCGAAGAAGTGGAAACTTTCGGTTCTTACCCCGGACGAGTATCACGGCTTCGTCTCCAACCTCCCCCAGCCGATCCAGTGGTTCGTCTACCAGCAGGGCGGGGTCCTCGCGGACATGGATGAGCTGGCCGCCTACCGGATGGAACTCTACGATCTCTTTATCGAGGCCATCGGGTTCAAGAGCGAAAACCCCGACGACCGGCTGTACCGGGACGACGAGATGTTCCTGCAGTATCACCGGCTGCTCTTCTCGGCCAAGGTGCAGGACATCCCGGTCAGCCCGGCCAACCAGGGGATCGTCATCATCGAGCCGGAGGAGATCCGGACCGTCGAGACCGCGGAAGGCGAGAAGAAGTCCCTGGTCCTGGAGGCCGCCGTCCTCAACCCGCCCGTGGATCGGGTTCCCGGAAAGTACGTCAATGAGGTCAACTCGGTAGTCGTTTACCTCCGGTACGGCGATGTCTCCTTCATCTTCCCCAGCCTCCTTGACAATGAAGGGGCCAACACCCTGGCCCAAAACGTCAAGGACGGCGTCGCGGCCACTATCTACCAGGCCCCGCAGTTCGGGAAGGGCAGCAAATACTTCGATCCGACCATCCTTCTCCAGCTGGTCAAGCCGGAGGTGGCCGTCTTCCAGTATCCGGGGGGGAGTTTCGGCCGGCCGAGCACGAAGTTTCTGGAGGCATGGGCCTTCTGCCAGGCGCAGGGGATCAAGTCCTACAACACGAAAGAGATGGGAGCGATCACCGTCATCACCAACGGGGAGACCTATGACGTCATCACCGCCCTCGAACAGGCCGGGGAAGAGAGCGGCGGCGAGACCCCGGAAAAATCGATGGAGGTGGGCGGCGGGATGTAATTTTATTTTATTTTCCTAAAGGAAAATAAAATAAAAACAGCAAAATGCCGTCTAAATTGAGAAAAAGAGCTTGCATGATGATGCGGGGTTTAATTCTACCGGTATTGATCATCGCGGCGGCCGGTGGCCTGGCCGGGGAAATCACGGCCCAGGAAAGGGTCAACGTCAACACCGCCGGCAACCGGGAGCTGCAGAGCCTGCCGGGCATCGGCCCGAAGATCGCCGATAAATTCATCGCCGAGCGGCAGGTCAACGGCCCCTACCGCTCGCTGGAGGACCTGCAGCGGCGGGTCATGGGGGTTAACGGGGGCATGATCGAGTCCCTGAAGAAGCAGGGGCTCTACGCCGGAAACCCGTAAAGCAGGCCGGCGATACATATTTATTCAATAACGGGCGTCACAACGACGCCCTGAGTAAGCCCTGACGGGCAAAACAACAGGAGGAAAAGCAGCATGAGAACAATCATTGCATGTAGTATGATTGCTCTTCTGGCACTGGCGATTTCCGCTCCTCTGCTGGCCGAGGTCGATGTCAACACCGCGACCGCGTCGCAATTAACGGCCATCAAGGGGATCGGACCCAAGACCGCCGAGAAGATCATCCAGTATCGGGATGAGAACGGACCCTTCAGCTCCATCAATGACGTGGTCCGCGTCAAGGGAGTCGGGCCGAAGACCCTGGAAAAGATGATCGACTCCGGGTTGGTCTGCAACCCGCCGGCGGGGGCGGCGGTACCGGCGGCACCGGCTGCACCGGCTACGGAGGAATAAACAGCGATCGGTAATTTCGGGAGCGCGCCGGCGTGCCGGCGCGCTCCTGAAATTGCCGGCATCCTTAAAGGCGGCACCACACCGTGAAAACCAAAAGAGCGGACCGTCTGGCCCGTCTGCTGTCGCTTATTTTCGCCGTGCTGGTTGTTTCCCCCGCGCCCGCTCTGGCCCTGTCAGGAGACAACATCCTCAAGGTGACTTTCCTGAACATCCGTCAGGGTGACTCCCAGGTTATCCAGACCCCGGACGGGAAAGTCATCGTCATCGACGGGGGGCAGTCGGCCACCCGTTATTCGCCCTTCGACGCCGGGGCGGAGGTCGTCATCCCCTACCTGGAGAGCCAGGGGGTGAAAAAGATCGACGTCGTGGTCGCCACCCACCCCGATTACGATCACACGGGGGGCCTGGTGGCGGTGTTGAACAGCACGTTCCCGATCGGGATGGTGCTCGACTGCGGCATCGTCCACACGACCGGTACTTATACAAGCTACCTCGAGGCGATCGAGAAGAAGAAGATACCCTTCCGGATCGCCGATGCCGGAGAAATCCTGGACTGGGGGAAATTCGTCCGGGCCCAGGTGCTCGCCCCCGAGGGGCCGCCCGAAAAACGGGGGCATCTCAACCTGAACAACAACTCGATCGTCATCCGGATGGAATACGGGGACGTCTCCTTCCTCTTCACCGGCGACTGCGAGCACGAGGAAGAAGATATTATTCTCTCCTCTGGAGCCCGGCTTAAAAGCACGATTCTGAAAGCCGGACATCACGGCTCGAAGACAGCCAGCGGCCAGCTTTTCTACTACCTGTGCGACCCGGAGGTTGTCACCATCTCCGCCGGGAAGAGAAATAAGTTCGACCATCCTCACTGGGAATCGATAAAACTGTACCGGGAGACCGGGGCCGAAATTTACCGGACCGATTATCAGGGAAATATCACGGTGCTCACCGATGGAAAGACCTATGAGGTGACCACCGGACATGAAGAAGTGGCGGAAGACTAACCTTATTTTTTCTCCGAAAAAATAATCGGAGTAGTAATACCGGCTGCCCCCGGCCGCAGTGGTTCTTTTGACTTTTAGCACTTCAAACTTTAGACACTTCAGAACATTGCCCGAACGAAGTGAGCTAACTTGCTGTTTCGGAATGTCAATAATCGGAAAGATCAGATTATGGAAATCCCAAAACAGGCGAAAAAGCAACCAGGAAAAAATATTTTGTTTGTTACGCCAAGGGCTTACCGTTGTTTATTGAACAGTTGCATTCAAACTAATTCTTGGGCAATTATCAGTCTGTTACAAGTTTAAAGGTGTAATTCACTCCAATTCTTTTAAATTAGCGCCGGAGGCGCTAATTTATAACGGGGGAGAAAACATGGATCCTCATATCCTGTTTATTGTCGGAGGCGCGGCCTTCATCCTCTTTTTACTGATCGCCCTCGACCTGACCCGCCTGCTCCGGAAAAAGGCCGGGGACTGGCAGGAGCTGGCGACGGCGGAGGAAAACGAGGCTGCGCCGCTGATGGAGCCGGGAAATGCCGGGGAGAAAACACCCGGGGAAACCGGGGCCGCCCCTCCCGCCGGGGAGCGGGCGCCGGCGACCGGGGAGCTGACCAAGCTGAATATCCCCCGGGGAGCTGAGATCTTCGATCATATCATCACCCATAACGACTGGGACGGGATCATCTCGGGGGCGCTCCTCAAGCATTTCTCTCCGTTGGCCAAGGTCGAGGTGACAACCGCCCGGGGCATCCGCTGGGCGCTCCGATCCCTGGCCAAGAACCCCGACAAGCCGCAGCGTCTCTTCATCACGGACGTGGGGATCACCAGCGAGAACCTGGCCGACATCGAGGATGCCCTGATCGATCTCCAGAAGGCCGGTGTTAAAATCTACTGGTACGATCACCACCCCTGGTCCAACCTGAGCATCGACACCGCGGAACGGGATTGCGCCGACCTGGTCGTCAGCCCGCAATTCCATAACGCGGCCGACATCGTCTTCAAAAGGATCACCGGCGAGGACGATCCCTGGGCCGCTCAATTAATGCGGCTGATCAACAATAAGCTCAAGCCGGAAGAAGAAGCATGGGGCAAGAACTGGCGGCTGCTCATTTTGGCCACCCAGAGCGCGCCGTCTCCGGGGGACATCATCGACCTCATCGTCAAGATCGCCGGCGACCGGCCGCTGTCGGTCGCCGACAAGTTCAAGATCAAGCGAATGGCGGACGAGGAGGTCATTTACCAAAAGTTCGCCGAGGGGAAGCACCGGGAGGAGATCACCCAGTCGGGGATGAAGTTCCTGGTAGTGGATCTCCGGGTCTTCCGGGAAGAGTATGACGCGGCCGGAAACCTGAAGCGAAAATTCGCCCGGCACAACCCCCCCGCTTCCATCGGGTATGACATCGTCAAATATCACAACCCCGATTTCTACATCATGGTCCTGAAGAACGACCGGCTCAGCATCCGGGGGGGGCAGGAGAGGAAGTTCAAGGTCGGAGAACTGGCGGGCCTGAAATCAATCAAGGGGAAACCGTGCCGGATCGCCGGCCACAGCTACGCGGCCGGGGTGTATCTCACCGTCAGCCTGATCAGCAAGCTGAAGTACATTTACAACTGGGCCCTTCCCCGGGAGGTTGAGGACTTCATCGACGAGGTCAAGACCCGACTGTAGGGAAAGAAGTGCCTAAAGTTTAAAGTGCCTAAAGTGCCTAAAGTTAATTTCGCCTCGCACCTGTTATAGCGAGAGTCGCCGGGTGAGGTGGCAACTTTAGGCACTTTAGGCACTTTAGTACACTTTAGGCACTTTCTTTTAGGAGCCATATTTATGAAACGAGCAATTATCATCGTACTGGACAGCGTGGGCATCGGCGAGATGCCGGACGCCGGTGACTTCGGAGACGCCGGGGCGAATACCCTGGGACATATCGCAAAGAGCGTCGACGGCTTCGCGCTGCCGAACATGGAGAAGATGGGGATCGGCAACATCGCCCCCCTGCGGGGGATCCCCCCCTCCCCTGCCCCGTCCGGCGCTTTCGGCAAACTGGGCGAACTGTCACAGGGAAAAGACACCACCGTCGGCCACTGGGAAATTGCCGGGCTGGTCTCGGCCCGGCCCTTCCCGGTCTACCCGGACGGCTTTCCCCCGGACCTGGTCGAGGCGTTCGAGAAGATGATCGGCCGGAAGACGCTCGGGAACTACGCCGCCTCCGGGACCGAGATCATCAGGGATCTGGGCGAAGAGCACGTAAGAACCGGCCAGCCGATCATCTACACGTCCGCCGACAGCGTCTTTCAGATCGCCGCCCACGAGGAGGTCATCCCCCTCGATCAGCTCTACCGGATCTGCCGGCAGACCCGTGAACTCCTCCAGGGGGAACACGGGGTCGGCCGGGTCATCGCCCGGCCGTTCGTGGGGAAACCAGGAAGCTTCGAACGGACGGCCCACCGCCATGACTTCTCCCTGGTTCCTCCCGACGACACCCTTCTGGACCTGATCGTCAAAAACGGCGGGAAGACATACGGAGTGGGTAAAATCTACGACATCTTTGCCGGGAAGGGGGTGAGCGAGACGGTGAGCATCGAGGACAACCGGGACGGAATGGAGAAAACCCTCTCGGCCATGAAGAAGAAGGGATTCAGTCTGATTTTCACCAACCTGGTCGATTTTGACATGAAGTACGGACACCGCCGCGATGCCGGGGCCTACGCGCTGGCTCTGGAGGATTTTGACCGCCGGATCCCGGAGATCATCAAGGCCTTGCGCCCGGAGGACATCCTCTTTATCACCGCCGATCACGGCTGCGACCCCACGTTTGCCGCCCATACCGACCACACCCGGGAGTACATCCCCCTGCTGGTGAACGGGCCGGCGGTCCGGCCGGGGGTGAACCTGGGCACCCGGAGCAGTTTCGCCGACATCGCCCGGACGATCGCCGAGTATCTGGGACTGCCGGTGATGAAATCCGGGAAGAGCTTCCTTCAAGATATTACGGCGGGGAGCTGATTTACTGCTTCGAAATTTTACGCCAGAGGTTCCGCCTCTGGCGGACAATAAATGTCGTAGCGGCGACCTTCAGGTCGCCACTAAATGGCAGCCTGAAGAGGCTGTCCGGTAAACCCTGAAAGGTCATTGCGAGCCCCGAAGGGGCGAAGCAATCTATTTTTTCATTCATAACCACCTCTTATCCAAAATGATGAGATTGCTTCGTCGCTGCGCTCCTCGCAATGACCTCTAAAATGCCTAAAATCTGAATTATCGGACAGCCTCTT
>JAZDIV010000118.1:0-14044 GCA_043804695.1 PVC group bacterium
GGCAGGCGGCCAGGCATCGGGTTAAATAATACTTGAGAAACCGGGCCCACTTCTCTATAGTGCCCTGAATCCGGAGCAATGCCTTTTGTGGCATTGCCTCCATTAAATCATCATTGTTCAAGCATCACCCCCCCCGGCTGAACCAGTCGGGGGCTCGCATAAATGCGCGAACGAAGTGAGCTGATGTATACAAAGAGGATGAACTGATGAAAGGCGAACGCGCGGGGGCCATCATCCGCAATGTCTACCCCGAGCTGGCCGGGGGCAGATACCCGGTCAAGAGGGAAACGGACCGTCCGCTGGTGGTGACGGCCGATGTCCGCGGTCCGGCGGGGGGGAAGGTTTTTCTCCTCCACCGGATGAAATGTCCTTCCGAAACCGCCTGGACGGCCGTGCCCATGGTCCGGACCCCCGGTCCGGGCTTCCGGGGCGAGGTCCTCTTTCCGGCGGAGGGCATCTACCAGTATTCCATCGAGGTCCGGTCTCCGAAGGGGAATGCGCGGTATCATCACGACCTGGAAGTGTATGTGGAGCCTTCCCGTTCCCGCTTCGCCGCCTGGTATGAGTTTTTTCCCCGCTCCCAGGGGAGGGTGAGGGGGAAGCACGGGACCTTCCGGGCCGCCGAGCGGCGGCTCCCCGACATCAGGCGGATGGGTTTTAACGTCATCTATCTCACCCCGATCCACCCGATCGGGAAGACCAACCGGAAGGGGAAGAACAACAGCCTGACCGCGCGGCCCAGGGAACCCGGCGTTCCCTGGTCGGTGGGCAGCGAGGCCGGGGGGCATACCGCGGTTCACCCCGATCTGGGGACGCTGGCGGACTTTCACCGTTTTGTGAAAGCGGCCGCTCGGGCCGGGTTCGGGATCGCGCTCGACTTTACCAGCAACTGCTCGCCGGATCATCCCTGGATCAAGGAGCATCCGAACTGGTTCTTCTCCAATCCCGACGGCACCATCCGGTACGCGGAGAACCCTCCCAAGAAGTATCAGGACGTCTGCCCGCTGAACTTCGACCCGGAGGACCGGGAAGCGATGTGGGAGGAGATAAAAAATATTTTTATCTTCTGGATCGAAAACGGGGTGAAGACCTTCCGGGTGGACAACCCCCACACCAAGCCGACCGAGTTCTGGGAATGGCTGATCCGGGGGGTGAAAGAGGTCTGCCCGGAGACGGTCTTTTTGGCCGAGGCATTCACGGATTACGATAAACTGGAGGAACTGGCCCGGGCCGGCTTCTCCCAGTCGTACAGCTATTTTACCTGGCGCAACGCCAAGAACGAGCTGATCGAGTACTTCACCAAGCTGACCCAGACCTACCTGAAGGAGTTCCTGCGGGTCAACTGCTTCGTCAATACCCCGGACATCCTCTCGGAGATTCTCCAGAAAGGAGGGAAGCCGGCCTTCAAGATGAGGATTGCCCTGGCCTCCACCATCTCGTCCGTCTACGGGATGTACAGCGGCTACGAACTTCTGGAGAACGAGCCGCTGGTGCCCGGAAAGGAATCCTATCTCAACTCGGAGAAATACGAGATCAGGGTCAGGAACTGGAATAAGCCGGGGAACATCAAAGAGTACATCGGGAAACTGAACCGGATCCGGGCTCAGAACCCCGCGCTCCACTATTACGACAATCTCCGTTTCTTCAGTTCGACCGACGACGCCGTCCTCTTTTACGGCAAGGTCTCTCCGGACGGGGGGAACCGGATACTGGTAGCGGTCAATCTCGATCCCTTCCACCCCCATGCCGGGCGGATCACGGTCCCGGTCGAGATGTTCGGGATCTCGTCCGACGAGAAATACCGGGTGCGGGAGCTGATCACCGGAAAGCGGATGACCTGGATGGGGAGGGAGCAGTACATTACCCTGGATCCGAAGGTTGAGCCGGCGGCGATATTCCGGATAGAGACAGCGGAATTTCAATAAACGGTAAGGGTAAGGGTAACGATGCCCGTATCGGTGAGGGTAAGGGTGACGGCGGCCACGCTCAGCCAACGTAACCGTAACCGATAGACGAAACGGGCATCGTCACCGTAACCGTAACCAGTTGCGAACGAAGTGAGCTAACTTGCATAAGGAGCCCGCATGAAGGTCACCTTTATCACCAAGGAATACCCGCCGAAGGTTTACGGCGGCGCCGGGGTCCACATCCGGGAACTGGCCCGCTGCCTGGCAAAGATGATGGAAGTCGACGTGCGCTGTTTCGGGGATCAGCGCCTGGAAAAGGGCGCCCTGACCGTCACCGGCTACCAGCCGAAGCCGAAGCTGCACTGCGCCGACCAGCCCAAGTTCGACTCCCTCTTCAACACCATCTTCACCGATATCCTGATCCTGATGAACCGGATCGACGCCGACGTGGTTCATACCCACACCTGGTACGCTCACCTGGCGGGGTTCTGGGCCAAGAAGCTCTACCAGGTTCCCCACGTGGCGACCAGTCACAGCCTGGAACCCCTCCGTCCCTGGAAGGTCGAGCAGCTGGCGGAGGGATATTACGTCAGCGCCTGGATCGAGAAAGTGGGACTGGAAAACGCGGACCGGGTGGTGGCCGTCTCCCGGATGATGAAGGAAGACATCATCAATAATTTTTCCATCGATCCGGACCGGGTGGTGGTGATCCACAACGGGATCGACCTGAAGACCTGGAAACGCCGCCCCCTCAGCCGGGAGCTCCGGGAGCGGTACGGTATCGCCGGGGACTACGTTCTCTTTGTCGGCCGGCCGACCGCCCAGAAGGGGATGGAATACCTGATCGACGCCGCCGATGACATCCCGGTCCAGGTGGTTTTTGAGGCGGTGGGCGCGGACACGAAGGATTATGAAAACCGGATGATGGAGAAGGTGAAGGGAAAGAAGAACATTGTCTGGATTCACGAGAACCTGGGCGACGCGAAGAATGTCGAGCTGTATTCTTCCGCCCGGATTTTCATCTGCCCGTCGGTCTACGAGCCGTTCGGGATCATCAACCTGGAGGCGATGGCCTGCGAGACGCCGGTGGTGGCGAGCGCGGTCGGCGGGATCAAGGAAGTGGTGGTCCCCGATCAGACCGGGCTCCTGGTCGAACCCGGCCGGCCGGATCAGATCGCGGCCGCCGTCAACAGCCTTCTCCGTAACCCGGAACTGGCCGCCGTCATGGGCAAGAACGGCCGCCGCCGGGTGGAAGATTACTTCAGCTGGGAGTCGATCGCCGAAAAGACCCGGAAGATGTACGAGAGCCTGCTTGACTGAGAGCGGACAATGAATGACTGTCCTTTCATAACGAGGCCGGGCTGGTGGTTTCTGATGGAGGGGCGAGGGAGAAGTGACCTCTTTCACCGCGTTCGGGAGCGCCTTTCCGGCCCGGGCCTCCAGTTAAAGAACTCCGGTCTGGATATCGAGCCGCAAACCGAGCGGACCAGGCTGCATTTTGTCGTCAGATACCGGGACGCGATGTGCGGTCCCCGGGTGGTTGACCTTCTTCCCCGCCTGGAAGGTGTTACCAATATCTCCTGGAAGTGAAAAACACCCGTCCCATTCTGACGGTGTTACTGGTCATATTCAGTTTCTACGCCGCGGTCATCCTCGTCTACGCCGCCCGCTTTGATTTTAACCTGTCCGGCTTCGCCTGTATCGGCGACCGCTTCGCCTCCCCGGAGATGATCTCTCCCGGGACCGTCGTCATCCTGGGCAGCCGGGGGTATGACGGCCAGTTCTTTTTTTTCGCGGCGCAGGACCCCCTGATCAGGAATGAAGCCTGGAGGTCCATCGATGTTCCCGCCTATCGCTACCAGAGGATTCTCTATCCCTGGCTGGCGGGACTGCTGGCGCTCGGGGAGCCGGATTGGATCCCCCTGACCCTGGTTCTGGTCAATCTGGCCGCGATCCTGATGGGTAGTTTTTTTGTGGCCCGGATGCTGGAGAGGGAAGGGAAGAGTCCCTGGTACGCGTGTGTCTACGGGCTTTTCAGCGGTTTTATCCTCTGCGTGCTCCGTGATCTCGCCGGCCCGGTGGCGATGGGCTTTCTGGTCGGGGCTCTTGATTATTTCTCCCGCCGGAAATTTTATCCCGGAGCGGTGTTTTTCAGCGCCGCGTTGCTCTCCCGTGAGGTGCTGATCGTGGTCCCGGCCGTCTATCTCCTTTTCGCGCTCTTCTCGCGCGGCCGCCGGGGCGGGGGAAGGCTGCCGGCCCTCGCCGGGTCGTTTGTTCCCTTCCTTCTCTGGAGCGGGTATGTCTTCTTCAGATTCCGGGACCGGCCCTGGCGGGGAGGATCCGGGAATGTCGGTCCCCCGCTCTCCGGGCTGATCTCGTACGGGAAGGCCGTTCTGGCGGCCCCCGGGAGGTCGAGCGAGAAGGCATACCTGGTGCTCATCAGCGCGGTCTGCGTCCTTTCTCTCTACCTGGCGGTCCGGGAGGTCCTGAGATCGAAGGATGAAGAGGGGGTCTCCTTCCTGATCTACGCGCTCTTTCCGTTTTTCCTGTCGAACAGCGTCTGGGTTGAACCCTGGAGTTACGGGCGGGTACTCCGGCCCGGCGCGGTTCTTCTGATCGTCAATTTCAGCCGGTCCCGGGACCGGCTGTACCTCTACCCCCTTTTCGGACATCTTCTTCTCTCCGGTGTTATTCTCTGGTGGGTCGGTGTAGTCTAGGCCCAAATTAAGCGAACTGTTAGAAGCGAAATAAAAGTTCGCAGGTGCTTTAATATTAATAACATAATACCATCCCCGGTGAGCTTGCCTCACCGGAATATAAGTTCAATCGCTATGATGTCACATCAAACAAAAAACGGCCCCGTATCTTTTCGTAATACCAAACTCTCACTACTATTAACGTCCTTAATCACACTGAGTCTGCTGATTAACGGCTGCGGTGAGCCGCCGCCGAAGCGGTACCTGGTGGGGGCGTATTACTACCTCTGGTTTCCTTATAATTTCCAGAAGAAAGGGTACCTCCGCGGCTTATTAAAACCACCGCAGTCGCCCGTTCTGGGGCTGTATGATTCCCGCGATCCGGGGGTCTGCGAACAGCACATCGCCTGGTGTTCCCGCTACGGGATTGACTTCCTGGTGGTGGATTGGTGGCCCTCCCGACCCCATCAGAACAACGTCCTGAACGAAGGATTGTTACGGGCGCGGAACATCGAGGACATCAGGTGGTGTATTTTTTATGAGACCCAGTCACTGGGCGTTGACCGATCTTCCGGAACGATTATCTGGACTGATGAGAAGATCGATCGGTTTGTCTCGGACCTGCTTGTTTTCTCCACGACCTATTTCCGGCACCCCGGCTACCTGCAGGTCGAAGGCCGCCCGGTTATTTTTCTCTATCTGACCAGGAACTTCGCGGGAAACACCCGGGCGGCGATTTCCCGCGCCCGTCAGGCGCTCCGGGCCCGGGGTGTTGATCCGTTTATTATCGCCGATGAAGTGTTCTGGCGGGTGACCGCGGACGGGGAGGGGGATGATTCCCCCCCGGGCTGGGCCGAAACGCCGCAGAGGGGACGGATCGAGCTTTTCGACGGGATCACCGCCTATAATGTGTACGAGACCCGGAAATCCGAACATCAGGGTTATGCCGCGTCGAGCAGATACCTGCCGGAGGTAGGAAAGATGTTTGACACCTACCGGGATGCCTGCGGTGATGATGTTGTCTTTATCCCGAACGTGATCCCCGGCTACAACGACCGGCCGCTCCGGATCGACCGGGACCATTACATAATCCCCCGGTTATGGGAAGCGGACACCGGGGCCGGGTCTCTCTTCTCGGTGCTGTTCGACCGGCTGGGACTCCCCTATGTTGACCCGGAAGTTCCCCTGATCATGATCACCTCCTGGAACGAGTGGAATGAAGATACCGCGATCGAGCCGCTCGCTCCGGCTCCCCCCACCGCCCGCGATATCAGCGAGAGCGGGGCTTTTTATACCGGAGGGTACCCCTACGCGGGGTTCGGAGAGACCTATCTCCGGATCATCCGGGACCGCGTCGTCGCCGTTTCGGGGAGGGTGGTGGACGGGAAAGGGAACCCGGTCGGCGGAATCACGGTAGAAGGCAGGTCCGCCGGAAAACTGCTGGCGTCCGATAAGACGGACGCGGCCGGTTACTACCGGCTTTCCCGGCTCCTGATGGGGGAGGGCGCGTATCAGGTCGGATTGAAAGGCCATGGTATCCGGAAAGAGGTGGAGGTACAAAAGACCGGTACGACGTGTGGCGTTGATTTTCATCTATGATCCACAGGGTGTTGCTGTTCTATGCATGGAATGACGAAAAAGAAGATCGTTATCCTCTCCCTGGTTCTGGGCATTACCGCACTGACCTTCCTTCCCTCCCTCTTTCTGGGATTCAACCCGTTCTGGGATCTCTTTTATGTTCATCGCAACCCGTTTCAAAGACCGCTTACTTTCCGTCTGGCCCAGGAAGCCTTCGGTTTTTTTCTGGAAGGTAATTATCACCCGCTTACCCTCCTTGGCCATTCTTTTGATTTCACCCTCTGGGGAGATAATCCCTTCGGTCATCATCTGACCAGTTATCTGATCCATCTCGGGAATGTGGCACTGGTCTTTTTTCTGGTCGAGTGTCTCCTCCGGGCGGGGACAGACCGGTCGAGGAACGCGTTAGCGTATATTGCCGGGCTTACCGCCCTGATCTTCGGGATTCACCCCCTGCGGGTCGAATCGGTTGCCTGGATCACCGAACGCAAGGATGTTCTCTTCGCGTTTTTTTATCTTTTAACCCTCTGCTTCTTTGCCGGTTGGCATCAAAAGCGCCGGAAAGGGCTCTACGGAGTTGCTGTTCTTGCGTATCTGGGGGCGGTGCTCAGTAAAGCGATGGCCGTGTCGCTCCCCCTGGTAGCATTTATTCTTGATTATCGACTCCTCTCTCCTCCCGGTACTAAGTCGTGGCGGATCTCTCTTTACCGGGTCATTCCCTTTGCGGCTCTTGCCGGGATGGCGACGGTGCTGGCGATTCTCGGCCAGCAGCGGGAATCCCTGATGGCTCCCCTGGACCTGCCCCTCTTTCTCCGCAATCTTTTTCAGTTCCCCGGGGTACTTCTCTTTTATCTCGGCCGGACACTGTGTCCGTTCGGACTTGCCCCGATCTACCCCAATGAACTGCTGGCGGTACCGGGGTATTGCCTTCTTTCCTGGCTGCTGTTGACGGGGACGGTTACGTTCTGTTGGATCGGCCGGAAACGAAGGCCTTCTCTCATCACGGTGTTCCTGGTCTATATCGCCGTATTGATCCCGGTCGGCGGCCTGATCCGGGTCGGAGCCCAGGTGCTGGCCGACCGGTTCTCCTATATCTCTTCCATCCCGCTGAACTTCCTGCTTGGCTGGCTGATCGTAACAGCCATTTCCCGGTCGCCCCGCTTTAAAATGATTATTATAGGAGTGACCGGCATCTGGATGGCAATCCTGGGACGGGTAACCGTATCGTACACTGTTCTCTGGGATGATCCCATTGCACTGACCAGGAGAGCATATGACCGATATCCCCGCGCTAAAATAATCGAAATATTTATGCTTCGAACCTACAACAACGCCGCCATAAAAAAGATTGAAAAGGGGGAAGTTGACTGTGCCATTGAATATGTCCGGCAAGCCCTGCAAATAAAGCCCGACTTTATGGATAGTTATCTGATATGGTCAATTGCTTTAGCCAGAAAAGGAGAGTATGACAGTGAATTTCAAGCTTTTCAAGGCTGCGTCGAAAAATGTATTTTTTCCCTGATTAAAAAAGGAGACTATCACCGTGCGTCCCAGGTTTACCAAGAAGCTCTGAAAATTACCCAAGGTCTAAGCAAGGCGTATTTAAATCAAGGCGTTCTGTTAGCTAACCAGGGTGCTCTGGAAGAGGCGGAAGCGATGTTCAGACAGGCTCTGGAATATTGGAAGAATAGCCCGGAGGCCTATTATAACTTGGCCCTGATCTACGAGAAGCAGGGGGAGCTGAATAAGGCCGTGGACGCTTTGAACAAGGCGCACGCCATTCTCCCTGAAAATAGGCAGGTCAGAGACAGATTAGCCATTCTACTGAAACGTCTGAAAGAGATTTCAGAGATCAAGAGGAGCGAATGATGACGTTATGCCGGAGTGGCAAGATGTAAAGCAGTCCTGTCCGGGCACCGAGGGCAGCTTGACAAACTATACTGTTTTGCTAATGTTTAATTTGACTTGTTAAAGTTTTCCGAAGGAAAATTTTAGTATGGAGCAGAAAGATTATTATAAAATTCTCGGGGTCTCGAAGTCGGCTTCCCAGGACGAGATCAAGAAGGCCTACCGGAAGCTGGCCAAGGGGTGCCATCCGGATACGCACCCCGGCGATAAACAGGCCGAGGAACACTTCAAGGAGATATCACAGGCCTATGACATCCTGGGGGATGAAAAGAAGCGGAAGCAGTATGACCAGATGAAGGATGCCTTCTCCCAGGGATTCCGTCCCGGGGGGTTTGACTTCAGCGGGACCGGCTTCGACCTCAACGATCTCCTCCGCCAGGCCGCCCGGGGCGGCGGGGGAGGAGGCCGGACCGTTCACTACGAAGACCTCGGCGGTCTGGGGGGACTGGGGGACATCTTCAGCCAGTTTATGGACCAGGGAGCCCATTTCCGGCAGGCGCGGGCGGCCCCCCAGCGGGGCAGAGACCTCTCGGCCTCGGTGGCGATCACTTTTGATCAGGCGCTCAAGGGGGGGAAGGCGCGGCTGACCGTTCAGCGGCAGGAGAACTGCCCGGAGTGCGAAGGCACCGGCGCCGCGCCGGGGCGCGCCCCGCAGACCTGTCCCCAGTGCCGGGGGACCGGGACGGTTACCATGTCCCAGGGAGGGTTCGGGATCAGCCGCCCCTGTCCCCGCTGTTACGGGAAAGGGATGATCATCCCGCACCCGTGTCCACGCTGCGGCGGCAATGGAGTGGCCCCGGTTAGCAGAAAGGTGGCGGTAAAGATCCCGGCCGGTGTTTCTTCGGGAGCGAAGATCCGGCTCCAGGGGCAGGGCGAACCGGGCCCCGGCGGCGGCCCTCCCGGCGACCTGATCCTCACGGTCGCGGTGGGGGAGAACCCGTATTTCACCCGGAAGGGGCCCGACCTCTACACCCGGGTCTCGATCGACATGACCACCGCCGCGCTGGGGGGGACCGCCGCCGTCCGGACTTTGACCGGCGAGGTCTCCCTGAAGATCCCCGCCGGAACCCAGCCGGGCTCGGTTCTGCGGCTGAAGAAGCAGGGGGCGCCCCGCCCGGGAACGGCCAGGAAGGGCGATCTGTTTGTTACGGTCGATGTCACCATCCCCCGGAAATTGACGCCCCGGCAGCAAGAGCTTCTGAAAAAATATAGTGAAGCTTAACCCGGATTATCCATGAAAATTTTTCAATTTTCATGGATAATCCGGGTTAAGACATCTCAAAGCATTGTCTCGAAAAATACCCGTGACCGCCGCGCTCTTAAGGACGGATGAACAACTGCGGGGCCGGGTTCATAAATGGCAACACCAAATGGGAGGACAGGAGCAATGAAAAAATGGGAATGCACGGTCTGCGGGTATATTTACGATCCCGAACAGGGGGATCCGGACGGCGGGATCGAACCGGGAACCCCCTTTGAAGACATCCCGGATGACTGGGTCTGCCCGGTCTGTGGAGTGGGGAAGGACCAATTCGAGGAGATCGGTTAGCCCGGATTATTCATGAAAGTACACGAAGGAATTCAATGTGAAAGGAGCTAAAGCAGCCCATGTGCTTTTTTCCTCCCGGGAGATTCGCAGAAGAATCACCCGGATGGTTAAAGCCATCGAGAGGGACTACCGGGAAAAGGACCTGGTGGTGGTGGCGGTATTGAAGGGGAGTGTTCTCTTCCTGGCCGACCTGGTCCGGGGATTTTCCCGCCCGCTGGCGTTCGATTTCATCGGGGTCAGCAGTTACGGCTACTCCCGGACGTCCCTGGGGATGGTCACCCTGGAGAAGGAGATCAGCACCGATATCCAGGGGAAGGACGTTCTGGTGGTGGACGACATCCTCGATTCCGGCCGGACGCTGGGCTGGGTAAAAGAGCACCTGCGCAAGTTCAACCCCCGCTCGGTCAAGATTTGCGTGTTGCTGAGGAAAGAAGCGAAAAGGGTGATCGAGGTCGAAGCGGATTACATCGGCTTCACGATCCCCGATGTCTTTATCTACGGGTATGGCCTGGATTACCGGGACCGCTATCGCCATCTGCCGTATATCGCGAAACTGGCCGAAGACGAGGTCCCCCCGGGAGAACCGGTTGCTGAATGACGAAGAGGGAGAGCCAGAGAGAAGTGATGGTATGATCCAGCAGTATGAATGATATCAGCTTGATTTGATGATTTCGGCGTGGTATCTTAGTTAAAAATTTTCGAAGAAAATTTTTATGCGGGATCGTCTAGTGGTAGGACGGGTGACTCTGGATCACTTAGCCCAGGTTCGAATCCTGGTCCCGCAGTAAAAGAACCGCCTCATTGAGGCGATTGCATGAATAGCAGAAAACTGCTTCGGATAGCTCTTTCAGGTTCGAAGAACATCCGGTTCGGGGATATGGTTGCCTTGGTGGAAGCGTTCGGATTCATATTATCCAGAACTCATGGGAGCCATCATATTTTCGCTCATCGGGAAATCCCTGAACTTATCAATCTTCAGAATGTAAAAGGTAAAGTTAAACCTTATCAAATCCGTCAATTTCTAAAATTAGTAGAACGGTATGATCTTTTGTTAGAGGATTGATCATGAAGGACTATCATATCAATATCTTCTACAGCCAAGATGACGAAGGTTATATCGCCGATATTCCCGATCTGGATGCTTGCTCCGCTTTCGGAATAACTCCTGACGAAGCTCTTCGCGAAGTGGAGATCGCCCGGGAAGCCTGGTTGAAGACCGCCGCCGCGGAAGGGAAACCGATACCAGAGCCTCGCTATCGGCCCGCGATCTATCAAACCGGCGCGGTGGCCTGAGTACCGGATCACTTAGCCCAGGTTCGAATCCTGGTCCCGCAGTAAAAGAACCGCCTCAATGAGGCGGTTCTTTTACGTTAAGAAGTTGGATACGGGGAGTCATATCGCCGTTCTGATCGATGGGAAGTATCGGTGGAATATCGTACAGAAATATGTTGACTAACGCCAGAGAAACGCACTACATTGGTCACATGATAACAACTCTGAGAGAAAGCAAAACGAAGCTGAGCGCCCTGATAGCTTTGGCGCAAGCCGGCGAAGAGGTGATCATTACCGTGAGAGGAAAACCCAAAGCAAGACTCTCGGCAATTCGTCCGCTGTCGGCTGTTGACATATCCGGTTGGAAAAAGGAGCTGAAATCATTGCATCGTAAGTGCGGCACGGGAAAGAGAACTGCCGGTTCCCCGGCAATCCTGAATCAGCTTCGGGAGGAACGCTCTTGATCTATTGGGACACTTCGTGTGTGCTTAAGCTTTACACACCGGAAGATGACTCCGGAGTCTATCTGAGCATGGCGGATGAATCCAGTGAACCTCTTTTTTCAAGCGAGGTGCTCGATACGGAGTTGTTCTATGCTCTTTGCCAGAAGGAGATTCGCGGCTATATCAAAACGGGATGGGCCGATCGGCTGCACCAAAAGTTTTGCGCCGATGTTGAAAAAGGACGTCTGGTGCTGTTGGCTGTTGGACATGATGTATTTGCTCAAGCTGTTGAAATCGCCCGGCGCTGTTATAAGCGGAAGCCTCCCGTGATGCTCCGAACTCTCGACGGGATTCACCTGGGCACGGCTCTGGCGGCCAAATGCAGTGAGATTATCACGACAGACCGGTGTATGCGGCAAGGGGCTGAGTTAATGGGCTTGCCGCTTGGCACGGCAACGAATCGTTACTGAATTGAAGTTCATGGTTATTCTTTTGGTTAAGACTGACGCCAGAATGAGCCATCTGGCTGTCATTCATCGCCGGCGAATTTGATAAAATCAACATATTTTCGTGTGGCCGTTCATTCAGTCTATGTCATTGTTAAAAACTAACCCGATTTATGAATAAATCGGGTTAGCCCAGGTTCGAATCCTGGTCCCGCGGTAAAAGGACCGCCTCATTGAGGCGGTCCTTTTACGTTTTAACAAAGCCGATGATTTCATAATAGAACAGGCATGCCCCACGACCTTGGCACCCCCCGAGACTGCAGGGCAGTTTTTCGGGTGAATAAGTTTATCAGCTACAAAGCCACCCAGCCACCAAAGACCCCCACGGGCTTGCCCGTGGATGAATCAGTTCAGTAGCTATCGTTCCCAGTCATTATCCCCCAACCGATATTTTTACCCCTGCATCCCGCCGCCGCATTCCGGATTCTTCTCATGCTTTCAACCATGAGCATATTAGACAAATCGTTTCGATCGAAATGATTTGTCTAATAAACTGGGTTAAGACTGCCGCCAGAATTAACAATTTGGCTGTAATTCATTGCCGGAGAATTTGATAAAATCAACATATTACCGTGTTGCCGTTCTCTTAACTTTTGTCATTGTTCAAAACTAACCCGATTTATGAATAAATCGGGTTAATCGTTAGATCAAAAGCGGGAGAATGTCCTAGAAACGATCGATGGTGTAGGTGGGGCTGTAATCGGTTTCCCCTTCCTGGGCGACGTTTCTTTTTCGGATCGAGGCGGCCGAATAATAATTTAATTTATTCCGCGCCTCCGGGGTGATGACGGTGCCATAGCGGGCCCAGATGTCGGCTATCCCCATCTCCTGGGCGATCCGGATATCCTTCTTGCGGTTATCTTCTACCAGGACCGCCTGCCCGGGAGAGATCCCTTCCTCCTCCAGCAGGAGCCGGACCCCGGCTGGGTTGGGCTTTTCATATTCCAGTGGCATCTGGACCACTTTCCCCACCCGGGAACGGTAGAACCCGGTTTTAATCCGGTTGATGATCAGTTTGTCCAGCAGGGGTTCTTCCGGGAGGGGATAGGTCTGGAGGGCGTAGAGGGCCCAGATATACTGTGAGACCTCGAGGTGCTCCAGCCGCTGTTCGGCGGAGAATGCCATGGCGTCGCTGAGGACGATGATCCGGATGCCGTTATTGATGAGTTTCCACATCGTCCGGGCGACACCGGGGTAGAGCTTGAGGGTTTTTCGACGGGTCTGGCTGAAAATGTGCCGGGCGCGCGTCATCACGTTTCTGCTGGACAAAGGCCTTCTTCCACCCGAGCGCGCCCGGACGCTGCGCGGCTGGAAGCACTCCGGATTCAATCTCCACCGCAGCCGGCGAGTGGCGCCCGATGAAGGCGAGGACCGGGAGCGGCTCGCCCAGTACATCATCAGGAGCCCGTTCTCGCTCGAAAAGATGCGCGTCACCGACCCCGGCGACGCCATCGTCTACCGCTCCGAAATGAACCCCAAGATCAAGCGCAATTTTGAGGTCTTCAGCCCCACCGACTTCATCCGCCTTCGCTCTTCGAGCTGCGGCGGACAGGTCGCCGCTGTGTTTTTCCGAGAGTGGCTTGCCCGCCGTAGCCTCCGGCGGAGGCGGGTACTCCAACAAGATGCGCGGGCAGCGAGATAAACGGACGGCTAAACTGGGACTCCCGTCGAGGAATTCATCGAGACCATCATCGAACCCTGGCTTGATGATGATCCCTTCCCGGATCACGAGCAGGAACCGGTATTCATGGCGTGAGCCGTTTGCAGCACCGGCACGTCCACCGTACGTTCGCCGTCCGCCGGTTTTCCCCCGCAAACGCCTCCCCGCCGCGGTGCGGAGTGATCAACAGGCTCTGAGCCCGGCCGACCGCACTTCGCGCTTGCCTTCTCCGCGCTTTTCATCCACAATTCAAACCATGAAGCTCCCTCATCATCCTGGAAAAGGGGTGGTCGCCGGGAAAGTGCGAAAAGCGATTTCTTATCAATTTAATTTCAGAAGCTGCTCCAGCGATATGATGCCAGACGGGGAGGATCACCGGTTAACGGAGCTTCCCCCCATTCATTGGACAGCTCCAGCACTAAAATAAGCTAATGACTCCTGGACATCGCACCTCCATGTTGTATTGTTTATCTTCCCGCTCCCCAGGGGAGCGGCGCCGCGCCCCTGTTTTCGGGCTTCCATCGC
>JAZDIV010000119.1:0-15650 GCA_043804695.1 PVC group bacterium
TCGTCGCTGATAAAAACACCGTCCTGCGCATGATTTTCGTCAGCGAACTCCCGCCATTGGAAAGACAGATCAACATCCGTCTGGGTTGAGAGATCGATGGTCAGAATCAATCCCGCCGTGGAATAGGTTCCGTTATCAGCGTCGAGCAGGGCGGAATACGTCCCGGCAAACTGATACTCCATACTCACCAGTACCCTCCCCTCGTTATCGGTCACGATCGACCAGGACTCCCCGAACACACCCGACTCGAACCCGTCATAAAAAGGAAAGGCGGCCGCCGGCGGCGTCGGGCTGGCCGGCGGCGTGGGGGTGGAAGTGGGGGTCGGAGTGATGCTGGGGGTCGGAGTCGGGGTACGGTACCCTTCCGGCGTCGGTGTCGCGGACGGGGTCGGCGGCAGGGTCGGGGTCGGAGACGGGGTCGTCGTAGGTGTGGGGGTGGGAGGCGGGGTATGATACCCCTCCGGCGTCGGTGAGGGCGTCGTGCATACGATCCACTCGTCGACGGGGTACGGCATTCCCGCGACGTAATAGTTCTCCGCACAGCCGTCATAAGTTACGACCATGTCGCCAAGCGTGGGGCAATCCCATTCCGGGGCCCGACCATCGTCCGGGTCATCGTACGTCGTGCGATAAACACTCGTGCAGCCGGTCCAGGTAACCCCGGTAGCTCCGCTGCCGTCTGAATAGTTGGCCCTTCCCTTGAGACGGTCGACGGCGGTCCAGCGGGGATGGCCATAGTTCGTCCCCCCGTTGATGAGGGCGACTTCGTGTTTGAGGCGGTTGACGTAATCGGAACACGAGGCCCCGTCGCTGCCGTGGTGGTTGACATGGATGACATCAACCCCATAGGCGGGGTCCAGGTAGGGATCGGCGGGAGGATACCCGATCAGGGCGGTCGAAAGTTGGTTCTCGTTGGTTTCCAGGTCGCCGGCCGTGATGTAATCGAAGCCGCCGTATTCGATCAGGAGACAGATGCTCAAATTGTTACTGATGCTGGTGCTGCCCGTCGAGCCGTCGATGAATTGTCCGTAACGTCCGACACAGGTCGCCCGGGCGCCGTCCCCAAGGTCGATCACGGTCCCGAGGGGTATCTGGACCCCTTCGCTGAAGCCAGCGTTGTCGCCGCAGTGATAGATGGTGCCGATGGAGTATCCGCTGTAGTCGATGATATAGTTCAGACCCCCGTAATGGTCGTTGTCGTCATGGGAGGCGATGATATAGTCGAGCGCGGGGGTGGCCGGAGCAAAGAGGTCATCGAGATACGGGATGACCTCGTCCCTTCCCTTGCCGCTGGTTCCCCCGTCGATCAGGATGGTCGTCCCGTTGGGGCCGATGACGAGCTCGCTGGAGCCCTGTCCGACATCGATGCAGTGTATCTCCAGCTGCTGCGGGGAGGCGACCGGCGGATGAACGACGGCAGCAATCCCCAGGAAAAGGAGTATGCGACAAATCCTGTTCATTACGCATTCTTATAATGTTTTTGTATTCCGACGCTGATCAGCGACTCAGGAGCCGGATCCGAGTATAATAATATACCACATTTACTCACCGGAGGGAATCAATCTCGATTTTGAAGTACTTTCCGCCTTCGCCCTTCGACTTCGCTCAGGGCTATGGCGGATAAATACGTGCCTGAAGTGGGAATGTCATGGAGTGATGGGGTACTGGAGTAATGGAGTGGTGGGGAAAAACTCAACTTCGAACAGAGGAAGTGCCTAAAGCATGAATGACATGGAGTGATGGAGTACTGGAGTGATGGAGTGATGGGGTATCGGCTTCGCCTTCTTGTAGGATCGGCTGTGCCTTGTAGGAAATGTAGTATCGCTCCGGGCTGACGCCCGTCGCTTGTAGGATCTCCGCCCGAGGCGGATTGCATAACACAGAGGGCAGAGCGCCCGGGGGGGAAACGAACGTCGAACGTTCAACGCTCAACGTCCAACGATACTCTCAGAGGTGTTCCCGGAACCAGGACAGGGATAAGGCTACTTGCTCCCGAAGACCATCTCCGTGATCGAGATCGATGTGGTCTCGGCCGGGGAGGATGACGATTTTTTTCGGCACTCCCGCCCGGCGGCACATATCGACCGCCAGCTCCACCGGGCAGACGTCGTCCTCTTCCCCGTGAATAAAGAGGATGGGACGGGGAGAGACCAGACCCACCACCGTGTCCGGGGAGAACTCCACCATGGAGGCAGCCGAGGAGAGGGGGAACTCCGGCACCCCCGGAGAAGCGGCCGGGGGCAGCGAGGAAGACTCCCTGTCGCTGGAGAGGCTTTTGTACTTCCGCCAGAACTCATCGCTGAAGGGGATAATATCGGTCAGGGGAACGAGCCGTGATTTCCCGGTGCGGACGACCTCGATCCGGTCTTCCTCAAGGCGTTGTGTAAATTCCAGCCACTGTCCGGCCGTCCGGAGCAACCGCATCCACCGCTCGCCGTTCCCGCTCCCCGACACCGCCGCCGCGGCGACGACACGGCGATCGAACGCGGCCGCCCAGGGAACAACCGTGGCCCCGTAGCTCAATCCGTAGAGGCCCACTCGCCTCGCGTCGATCTCCGGGCGGGAGACCAGAAAGGAGACGGCATGGCCGATGTCGGCCGCCCGCTCGAGGGGGAAGAGACGGGGCCGTTCCCCCTCGCTCTCCCCGAAACCGCGGTAGTCGAAGGCCAGGCAGGCGAAGCCTTCTTCACGGAAAAGAGCGGCGATCTCCGGCAGCACCTTCTCCTTCACGCCCGACAGGCCCTGGCAGAGGACGATCCCGGGGCACGTATTCCCCTCCCCCTCCCCGGCCGGCAGGTAGAGTTCGCCGGCCAGGCGGAGTCCCTCCGAGGTATAATAAAGTACCTTTTCTTTCCGATTCTTGTTCATGTATCAGGGGCCGGGCAACGTTCTGAAGTGCCTAAAGTTTGAAGTTCAGTTTTCCCTGCGAAGTGCCTACTTTAGGCACTTCGAACTTTAGGCACTTCTTCTGTTCGACGTTCAGCTTTTATCTCCCCGGCCGAAGTCCCGGGGCTTGCAGATGACCTCTTTCACCCGGAGGGAGAACATCCGCGCCTGGTGGGCGGGCGCGATGACGAGGGCGGTGTCCGCCCCTTTCGCCGATCCTCCGAGGGCGATCACGTCCTTCCCCGAGAGAGCGCCCGCGTCGGCGGCCATCAGGACGCTCTCCACGCAGACCTTCGTTCCCTGCCCGAACATCCGGAGGGTCTCCGCCGCCACGGCCAGAGGGGCGCCGCCGCCGACCTTTGCCATAGCCCGCTCCGCTCCGCTGAGAGCGTGGCCGCAGGTAACGATCACCGCCTTTTTCTCCGCCAGCTTCTTCCGGGCGGCCGGCGGCAGCGGATCGTCAAAGGGCTTTTCCGCCCCGGAATGGTAGGTGACCGCGATCACCTTCCCTCCCGGGAACCGGGAAGCGACCTCGAGGGCGGTTTGCCCGGTCTCGGTGGCGACCACGATCTCCCCGATCTTCAGTTCCCCCGCCCTCCGGCAGGCCGCCGCCACCGTTGCCCGGGTGCAGAAAGGGCCGGGCGCGGGGAAGTAAAGAACCTCGACCTTCTCCGTCTTTTTCGCCATTGATTTCCTCCTTTGAACAGCCGAAAAAAATCAAACAGATGATTGGATATGATTGTTATCCCTGCCTCGTTGGACGTTGAACATTGTTTGTTACCTGAATATGAAGAACGGATCAAAGCCCTGCCGTCATAATTCATTAGTATTATCAGCGAGTGACCGGAATATCACCTGAACTCCCAAAATAAACTCGTGTCAACCCCTTGATCGCCCAGAGGCCGAAAGGACCCCGGAAGATGCCGATCTCGTCCCGGGCATCCCCATCGTAATCAGCGGGAGCGGGCCGGTCCAATGTCCGGCCGAAATAACATCTCGTTACTCCCCGGATCGCCCACAGGCCTGAAGACGGCCGAAATATTCCCACAATGAAGTTGCTGCTCCCATTGTAATCGCCCGGGATCGCCCGGTCTCCGTCCCTTCCGAAATATATCCGGGTATACCCTCTTACCGCCCAGAGGCCGCCGGCGGCCCGGAAGACAGCAATCGCTTCGGTCCCCTCCCCTCTGTAGTCGCCCGGGACCGGCAGGTCGCCGGCAGATCCGAAATAACATCTGGTTATCCCCCCGATCGCCCAGAGGCCGGTGGTCTCCCGGAAGACGGCAAACTCGCAGCTTTCGTCGCCGTCGTAGTCACCGGGTGCGGGAATATCGTCAATCCGGCCCAGATAGGCACGGGTTAAGCCCCGGATCGCCCAGAGGCCGGTGGTTTCCCGAAAGACAGCAGCGTCCGATCGGGTATCCCCGTCATAATCTCCCGGAACCGGTATATCACCACTCTTACCGAAGTAGAACCTGCTCAATCCCCTGATCGCCCATAATCCCGTGGCCGGCCGGAAGACGGCGATATCCGAGGTGCCGTCACCGTTATAATCACCCGAATTAACCGTCAGGTTCGGGTCAATCTTATAGTAGGTAACCAGAACGCTGCTATCAATCAACTGCCCATAACACACTTCGCAATGGAACCACACCCAATCCGAAGTCGCTCCGTAGGGTAAAGACGATACATCTCCTGCGGAAAGTATGACCGGATACTGTGTCTAGCCCGGTCCGGAGCCCGAAGCAGGATCGACGTGCACCCATTCCGGTTTCGTGGTGACGGTCCAGCTGCAAATATCGACACACCAATTACAGCTATAGGTGACACTCGCCCAGGAGATGTCATCGGCAAGAGTAACCTGTGCGGGCCGGACTCCGGGGCCGCCGGGCATACAACTGGGAGTGGGAGACGGGGGCGGAATAAGTGTCGGAGTGGCACTCGGATACAACCAGGGGGAGGGAGTTGGTGTTACGGATGGTGTGGCGACCTGTTTTGGGGACGGGGTCGTTTCAATAACAGGAGTGGACGTGGGGGTCGGTGAATGAGAAGCCGCGGGTGTGGACGTAAAAACCGGTGACGGGGTTGGTTCGGTGGAACCGGGGCGAAGTTACTGCTTCGTTTCGTTGAGTAAATAACCCACCACGCCATCCCGGTCTTTCACTTCCGGCACTCCCTTGCGGGCGGCCATAACACATCCAACGGAATGTACACCTTCGTGAGTAAACAAGTCAATTCTGTCCCTGATTTTTATTACAAATAAACCAGGGTGCTGAGTAAGTAATAAATACGGGCGCGTCGTCAGCTGGCTGATTTTTCCGGCGACCCTACCGGGATGAGTGCATGGAGGGCCCGGGCGGCCGGAAAGAAAACGTCCCGATTCAGGGATTATCCCGGAGCCGGGATTTTTCGGGGAGATCCTTGAAAGCCTTGGATACCGGGATATATTTTACGCGGGAATCGGGGGGAGGTGAGAAATGAAGTTTTCGTGAATAATCCGGGTTAATAACTCTGCCCCACCACCGGCGTATCCCCGCTCTCCCCGTAGCGCTGCTTGAAGTTGGGGCCGGACGGATTGAAGATGTACCATCTCCTCTCTCCGGGCCGGAAGGTGCCGAAGTTGTATGCCCCGTTCCCGTCGAAGTCCCCCGTCACCGGAATGTCGGACGCGTAGCCGTACCTGACTTTCCCGATGTTCCGGAGGAACCAGACCATGTGGTAATCCCCGTAGAACCGCCAGAGAATGGGGTCGCTTACCCCGTCACCGTTATAGTCCAGGACCCTGATGACCCGGTCATCCGGGTATCCCCAGAGAAAATTGTAATTGTTCCCGTCGGCTTCCCGGATCAGCCAGCGGACGTTGGCGCCGCTCGTCCGCAACAGCGCCCGGTCGCAGGTCCCGTCCCCGTCGAAGTCCCCCGGGATCGGGATGTCCCCGATGTTCCCGAAACACTGCCAGGCCGCGGCGGCGCCATAGATATGCCAGTAGCCCAGGCTCCCGGAGGGGCTCCAGGTCGCGTAGTCAGTCGTCCCGTCCCCGTCGTAGTCCTCCGGGACCGGGATATCATCATAGAGCCCCCACTCCAGGCCGCTGGTTATTATCTCCCCGGTCAGCGTGTCCTTCACGTGCCAGCGGGCGCTGAATCGGTTGTAGTAGGCGATGTCGGCGGTCCCGTCCCCGTCGTAGTCCCCCGGGGCAGGGATATCACCAACCTGGTCTCCCCAGACTACCCCTTCCGTAATGACCGTGCCTGATTGAGCGCCCATGATATTCCAGGTCCCATCCCGGAAGAGGGCGTAATCAGTGTAACCGTCCCCGTCGTAGTCGTCCCACCCCACCACCAGATAGACCGAGGTCGGCCGCGGGACCGGGCTCGGCGACGGCGTCACGGACGGCGTGGGCGTAATCGGTATCGGCGTGATGGACGGCGTCGGCGTCATAGTTGGGGTTGGTGTTGCCGATGGCGTGGGCGTGGTGGTCGGGGTTGGAGTTGGCGTCGTGTCGCCTTCCGGGGTGGGGGTGACCAACGACACCACTATCACGGTATAGTCCTCGACTTCGCCGTAGGTGAAAGCCCCGCAGGGTTCGACATCTTGATAGTACCGTAACCTGATCCGCAGACGAGTCTCACCCGGCAGCGCGCCCGCAGGGCTCGTGATCGTGCCGGTGAACACAGCCGGGCCGCCGCTGAGCGTCGTGCTCTCCCCGGCATCGTAAAAACTCCGGTTCTGGTTCCAGTCCACCCACACATCGCACGCATCGCCGGTGTAGAGGACCGGATTGGTGACGGTGATGCCATAGGCGGTCTCACGACTGATGACGGCCGAGAATGCCGTGTAATCGGCATACCCTTCGCGTCCGCTGGAATTGTCGATCGTGTTGAATTGCACGCGGGCGATATACTCGTCGTACTCGCCACTCGCGCTGCAATAGTCCGACGAAGGGGTGGCGGTCGGGGTCGCCGTTATGTAGCCATCCGGCGTGGGTGTGGTTGTCGGAGTCGCGGTCAGGGTCGGTGTCGGAGACGGGGTCGGCGGGGGGGAGGGGGTCGGGCTGGGGGTATGATACCCCTCCGGCGTCGGGGTGGGCGTCGTGCATACGATCCACTCATCGACGGGGTATGCTGTTCCCGCGACATAATAGTTCTCCGCGCAGCCGTCGTAGGTCACGACGATATCGCCCAGGGTCGGGCAGTCCGCTTCCGAAGCCCGCGTACAATCGCCGGAGGCCGCGGTGGTCCGGAAGACGGCGGCGCCGGAAACGGTAACATAGGTCGGGGCGCCGCACATATCCGGATTGCAGGAGCAGGGAATCGTATAATGAGTTCGCCCCTTGAGCCGGTCGACGGCGGTCCAGCGGGGATGGCCGTAGTTCGTTCCCCCGTTGATGAGGGCGACCTCGGGGATGAGGCGGTTGATGTAATAGTACTTCGAGGCTCCGTCGCTGCCGTGGTGGTTGACATGGATGACATCAGCCCCGCAGGCAGGGTCCAGGTAGGGACCGGCGGGAGGATACCCGATCAGGGCGGTCGAAAGTTCGTCCTCGTTGGTTTCCAGGTCGCCGGCCGTGACGTAATCGA
This sequence comes from PVC group bacterium, assembly GCA_043804695.1. Taxonomy (GTDB): domain Bacteria; phylum Auribacterota; class Erginobacteria; order Erginobacterales; family Erginobacteraceae; genus CAWGIE01. The sequence continues at coordinate 7,467 of JAZDIV010000119.1, forward strand.
AGCCGCCGTATTCGATCAGGAGACAGACGCTCAGATTGTTGCTGCTGGTGCCGCCCGACGAGCCGTCGATAAATTCTCCGTACCGGCCGACACAGGTCGCCCGGGCGCCGTCGCCCAGGTCGATCACGGTCCCGAGGGGTATCTGGCCCCCCTCGCCGAAGCCGGCGTTGTCGCCGCAGTGATAGATGGTGCCGATGGAGTATCCGCTGTAGTCGATGACATAGTTCAACCCCCCGTAATGATCGTTGTCGTCATGGGAGGCAATGATATAGTCGAGCGGGGGAGTGGCCGGAGCAAAGAGGGCATTGAGATAGGGGATGACCTCGTCCCGTCCCTTGCTGCTGGTTCCCCCGTCGATCAGGATGGTCGTCCCGTTGGGGCCGATGACGAGCTCACTGGAGCCCTGTCCGACATCGATGCAGTGTATCTCCAGCTGTTGCGGAGAGGCGAACGGCGGATAAACGACGGCAGCAAGCCCCAGGAAAAGAAGGATGTGACATACCCTGTTCATCATGTGTTCTTAAAATGATTTTGTATGCAGACGCTGATTACCGACCGAGAAAAGTATTAATAAGCAAAAACCATGCCAAGAATATACAATCCCATTTTATTCTCCTGTGTTTGGCACTACTCCTTGCTCCCTAAAGGAATATAGCTTGGACGTTTTTGCCCTACATTCTTACCCACATATCAGAACTTTCAACGTAAGTTGGCAATCTGGTGTTTTTGTCAACTCTGGTTAACAATTTTATATGCCTATGTACTTGACTAAGTACATCGCTGAAGGGGATGATTTCGGTCAGGGGGACGAGCCGCGACTTCCCGGTACGGGAGACCTCGATCCGATCTTCCTCAAGGCGTTTTTTAAATTCCAGCCACTTCCCGGCCGTCCGGAGCGACCGCAGCCACCGCTCGCCGTTCCCGCTCCCCGAGACCGCCGTCGCCGCCCGGATCCGGCGATCGAAAGCGGCTACATAGGGGGCAATGGTGGCCCCGTAACTCAAGCCGTAGAGGCCCACTCTCTTCGCGTCGATCTCCGGGCAGGAGACCAGAAAGGAGACGGCATGGCCGATGTCGGCCGCCCGATCGAGGAGGAAGAGACGGGGCCGTTCCCCCTCGCTTTCCCCGAAACCGCGGTAATCGAAGGCCAGGCCGGCGAAGCCTTCTTCACGGAAAAGAGCGGCGATCTCCGGCAGTACCTTCTCCTTCACGCCCGACAGGCCCTGGCAGAGGACGATCCCGGGGCACCTGTCCCCCTCCCCCGCCCGGCCGGCAGGTAGAGTTCGCCGGCCAGGCGAATGCCCTCCGAGGTATAAAATTGGACCTTATCCTTCCGCATGGGCATGCCGAATCTTCCCTCTCCCGGGCGGCCGGTTACGACGCATCGTTTTTGTCAGACGCCGGATTGGAAGGGGGGCGAACGACAATTTTCTGGAAGAAGAAGTTGTTAGGGATATGAATGATATCCCCCTTTTCGTCCTCCAGGACGACAAAAAAGAGCTTCAGCTCCAGGACCGTCCCCGAGATGTTGTCGGGGACAATGGTGATCACGTCGCCAATCTTGAAAGGATCGGAGATGAAGAGGAGCACGCCGGCAACGATGTTGCTGAGGAGGCTCCAGACGGCGAAGAACCCGATGGCAATGACGCCGAGCACCCCGGCAAGGGCAGCCCAGAGGTGCCGGGGATTGAGCCCCCAGACAAAGATGATGACAATGGCGGCGACGCCCAGAAAAAAGGCAGCCATGACTTTGTTCGCCAGCTTTCCCCGCGACCGGCGCAGCCGGTTTCCGCGGGTAAACCGGTTGATCTGGTAACGGGTGACATACCGGGCGACGGCCAGGACGACCAATGTCGCCGCCGTCGCCACAATCCGGCCGAGAGTCTCGTTCATGTCCATTCCTCCCACAGTTTACCCCACCTCGCCCCCTTTAATAAAACAAACGATTTGAATGTGATTGAATGGGATTAACGGCCTCTACCTCGGCCTTTTTTCCTGTTCGAAGTTCGACGTTGGACGTTCGATGTTCGACGTTCAGCTTTTATCTCCCCCGGCCGAAGTCCCGCGGCTTGCAGATGACCTCCCTGATCCGGAGGGAGAACATGGCCGCCTGGTGGGCGGGTGCGATGACCAGAGCGGTGTCGGCGCCGCTGGCCGAGCCTCCGAGGGCGATCACGTCCTTCCCCGAGAGAGCGCCCGCGTCGGCGGCCATCAGGACGCTCTCCACGCAGACCTTCGTTCCCTGCCCGAACATCCGGAGGGTCTCCGCCGCCACGGCCAGGGGGGCGCCGCCGCCGACCTTTGCCGTGGCCCGTTCCGCTCCGCTGAGGGCGTGGCCGCAGGTGACGATCACCGCCTTCTTCCCCGTCAGCTTCTTTCGGGCCGCCGGCGGCAACGGTTCGTCAAAGGGCTTTTCCGCCCCGGAATGGTAGGTAACCGCGATTACCTTCCCTCCCGGGAACCGGGAAGCGACCTCGAGGGCGGTTTGCCCGGTCTCGGTAGCGACCACGATCTCCCCGATCTTCAGTTCCCCCGCCCGCCGGCAGGCCGCCTCCACCGCGACCCGGGTGCAGGAAGGGCCGGGGGCGGGAAAGTAGAGAACCTCAACCTTATCCGTCTTTTTCGCCATGGATTTCCTCCTTTGAACTAAGCTCCGCAACTTTTAGCCACTAAGGCACCAAGGCACAAAGGAACGCTTTAAAGATGTAACAATTATGCTTCTTCTTTATTTCTTAGTGTCTTTGTGCCTTTGTGGCAAATTTGTTGTCCCGATTCATTTATTCAAAAGTATTGTTATCCCGACGGATGTCGGGACGGATGTCGGGAAAATTCCGATGCAGGAGCAGCCGGACGAAATCAGGCAGACGATTGTCGCAGATCCGGCAGTCTTTTTAACGGAAATGTGATCGGATGCGATTTATTTTCCCCCGTCTCAGCCCCTGATAAACAGACGAATTGGATGCCCGCCCGCAACGCCTTGCTTGCAATGGCAGTCAGGTGATCGGATAAGACTTGTTTCCCACCACCCCGGCCTCTTTTCGTTCGACGGTGGACGCTGGACGTTTAACGTTCGCCTTGTTGAAAATTCGGCCGGAATGTTATCACACGCCCCGCGATCCGGCAAGTTTCATCATCGCCCGGCTTGACACCGCCCCTCCCGTTTGCTATCTTACTGTGCAAGAATGTCAATAATCTTATCTTTTCTTCGAAACAATTAAGAATGGTATATCTGAAGCCGACAGAAAATTATATCCTATGGGGTAAATAGCGGCCGGGGTTTAAGGCTTTTTTAAAGCGCTCCGCCCCAGTATGATCGGGGTGGCCCCGGTGAAAATCTTGTTGTTAACCACCAGACCCCCCGACTGAATCAGTCGGGGGGTCCAATATTAAAGTAGCGCCGAAGGCGCTACTTTATCGGTATATGAAACGGAATACACTATTCATTGCCGCCGCGGCGGCGATAATTCTATCGGGGTTCCTGACCGCATCGGCGTTCGCCGGGGGCACGCTCGAGGTCTGGTTCATCTGGGCCAACGGGAGCTCCGGAACCGGCACCCTGATCCGGGGACCGAACGGGACGACCGTCCTCTACGACGAGATGGGAGGATACAGCGCGGCCTGGTACCTGTACGATCTTTTGAGCGAACTCGGCATCACCCACATTGACTACGCGGTGGCCGGACACTACGACAGCGACCACTGCGGCGGCCTGGACGATCTCTCATGGTTCCTCGGGGGATATTCACATTTCGGCACCTTCTACGACCGCGGCGGCACCGCGAAGTATGACGGCGACATCCCCTCCGACTATTACGAGACCGTCAATGAATTCCCTGCCATGCGGGCCGTCCCCACCCTCGGCCCGGCCGGGGCGATCGACCTCGGCGACGGGGCGACGCTCACCTTTCTCTCAAGGGGCGCGCCCGATTATACCGGCGGAACGAACGGCAGGATCTATGTCTATAACCAACCCGATCTCACGTCGGGGATCAGCGAGAACGAGAAGTCCATCACGGCGCTGCTCACCTACGGCGGCTTCGACCTCTACCTCGGCTCCGACGCCGAGGGTGACACGGAGTCGGCGATCGCCGACGTCATCGTCGATGACCTCGGCCGCGATCCCGACGTCTGCCTGGTGGACCATCACGGCTCCGACACCTACGGCATCAGCAGCGAGGCCTTCTGCGCCAAGATGGACCCCGAAGTGGCGGTCATCCCGGTCTGGAGCAACGGGTACGGTCATCCGAGGGGGACGACCGTGGAGCACTTCCAGGCCGCGGTGGAACCGCTGGACCAGCGGATCATCCGTCTCCACCCGGGCGACGAGGGGGATCCGAACTGGGCGCCGGAAACCATGGCTTACTGCCACACTTCCAACCGGCACGTCTATCTTTACACGAACGGCGTCACCTACACGGTGGACACGGTGGAACGGGTGGGCGGGAACGACATCACGGAACCGGGGCTGACCAACCACTACGCGGATGAAGGATACCAGCTCCTGATCACGGAAGCGGCCGTCGACCAAAACCAGCCCCTGGGGCACGACTGGATCGAGCTCTCGATGAAACTGGGAAGCGCCGACCTCTCCGCCATCTACATGACCGACCTCGACGAAGTCTATCCGGTCGCCGACAACGGCCCCCTGACCATGGTGACCGGCGATCTCCTGGTCATCCACGACTCGGCCGGCACCTCCGAGAACAACTCCACCGGGAAGAGCGCGAACGGACTCTGGGATGTGTACCAGGCCTCCCTCTCCCTCGCCGCGGACGACGACCAGTTCATCATCACCACCGAGAATTCCGCCGATCCCGGCGGGGGGAGCATCCTCGACGCCCTCTGCTGGTCGAACGACGACGGCTCGATGGTCTCGGGGGAGGCGGCCGACGGAAACAACCTGATCTCCAAGAACCACTGGGGCGACCCGGAAGCGGGAGACGGGCTTTTCACCGCCTCCGACCAGGGGCCGGCGGCCGGCGACATCAACATCGGCTATGCGCAGAGGCTGACCTTCACCGACCACAACAGCGCGCCCGATTGGGTGATCTCGGCGACCAACGATTACGGGGATCCGCCCCCCACGGCCACGCCCACTCCCACCCCCTCTCCGACGCCGTCCGTCACCCCCAGCGCCACCCCGACGCCGTCGGTCACGCCGACGCCGTCCCCCACCGTCACCCCGACCCCGCCGCCGTCGCCCACGCTGACCCCGGCGCCCCCGGAGGGGGACGTGGTGATCAACGAGATCCACGCCGATCCGGCCTACGGTCTGGCGGGCGACGCCAACGGTGACGGCTACCGGGAAGGCTGGGAGGACGAGTTTGTGGAACTCGTCAACTGGACGGACCACACCGTCGACCTGGGCGGCTGCACCCTGAGCGACGACACCGCGGTCCGCTACACGTTCGACAACCCGTTTGAAGTCCCGCCCGGGAAAGCGGTCGTGGTCTTCGGGGGAGGGACCCCCGCCGGCGATTTCGGGGGATCGGCCTGGGTCACGGTCAGCGATGTCTGCTGCGGGCTTTACCTGACCAACTCCGGCGACACGGTTACCCTCCGGGACGGGGCCTTTATCTACGACTCGGTGACCTACGGGATGAACGGCGGCCTGGACCAGTCGCTGAACCGGTACCCCGAGAAACGGGGCTTCTTCTACCTGCACTCGGAGATCCCGGGATCGGGAGGGAGCCTTTACTCCCCGGGGACAAAGGTCAACGGGGACATCTTCGTCTACGAGCCGACGCCGACAGCGACACCGACCGTCACCCCCTCGCCGGTTCCGACAGCGACGCCCTCGCCCTCCCCCAGCGTCACCGTCACCCCCGTCCCCTCCCCGACCCCGACCCGCACCGTCACCCCCAGCCCGACGCCGGTCCCGACGGCATCACCCGCGCCCACGAACACCCCGTCACCCTCGGCCACGCCGGCGCCCACCGCCTCGCCATCTCCCTCCCGGACGCCGACTCCCAGCCCCTCCCCCACCGGCACCGCCACCGCGTCGCCCACACCTTCGCCGACACCGGGAGCCTCTCCAACCTGCGGGCCGCCGGCGCCGCTCGATCACCGGGCCGGGGCGGCGGGCGACTTTGACGGGGACGGCACCGACGACATCGCCGTTTTCCGGGAGACGTCCGGCCTCTGGGCGGTGCGGGGGATCACCCGCATGTATTTCGGCGCCGCTTCCGACGTCCCGGCCGCCGGCGACTACACCGGGTCGGGGACAACGGAGATCGGCATCTTCCGGGGCGGATCCGGCCTCTGGGCGGTCAGGAAGGTCACCCGCCTGTACTTCGGCCACGGAGCCGACACGCCCGTCCCCGGGGACTACGACGGGGACGGCGTCTGCGATCCGGGGATATTCCGGCCGGCCGCCGGGCTGTGGGCAGTCCGGGGGATCACCCGCGTTTACTTCGGGAAAGCGGGGGACGAACCGGTCCCGGGCGATTACAACGGGACCGGGACCGGCGGGATTGCCGTCTTCCGGGGGAGTTCCGGGCTCTGGGCGATCCAGGGGGTGAGCCGCCTCTACTTCGGAAGGGGCGGCGACTGGCCGGTCCCCGGCGATTACAGCGGGGACGGGACCTGGCGGGCGGCCGTCTTCCGGGCGGAAGCGGGCCTCTGGGCGATCCGGGGGACGACCCGGAACTACTTCGGGAACTGCTCCGACCGACCGGTGCCGGCTGATTACAACGGCGACCTGACCGACGACCGGAGCATCTTCCGGCCCCCGGCCGGCCTCTGGGCGGTGAGGGGGGTCACCCGGGCTTACTTCGGAGGAGACGGCGACACTCCGGTCACCCGGTGATTCCGAGAACTTAGCCCTCGCTTTGCTCGGGCAACTTAAAAAACTACGAATTTCGCGAATTACACGAATTTACTTTAAAATATCCCTTCAATGTCGGATTGATGCTTGCACACTCTTATTTTTCCGCCCCGCCCCGAAGTATTAATCGGGGGAGAAAAAATAAGAATCCGGGTTACCGCAGGTCGAGACTGTTTTTCAGCTCGCCCGTGCCCCATTTCCTGATCTTGTTCTTCGCTTCCGGGGCATCGGTCACCGACCAGAAGAGGCCGCAGTCCGCGCAGACGAAGGACTCGTACTCCACTTTCAGGAAGGGCGTGGAGAGGGCCAGCTTCATGAATTTGGTTTTGTCCGGCAGGAAACGGGGCTTGTATCCCCGGTGGCCGATTATCCTGCCCTTCAACACCCGCCGGCTGCCGCACCGGAAGCATTCCAGGTCATTTCTCATGCGATTGCTCCCCTCTCATACCTTTCATCATGGGCTCTCGGCCGGATTAAGGTACTCCATGGTGAACGATCCGGCGCGGATGCCGCCTTCTCCGATGCTCTCCCCGGCGTGGATCGTGTAGTCGGCCGAGAAGGTCCCCTCCACCATCAGCTCGGTCTCCTCCTCCACCGGTTCCCCCCCCAGCTCCTTTAAGCGGATCACGGTCACGATCCTCCTCTCCCCGGGGTCCTCCTTGATGACCCGCCAGGCCGCGGCGCCGGCATTCCCGTCCCGGTCGATGAACCGGTAGGTGCCGCCGGAGGAAAAATACACCTCCCCGGAGCCGTCGGTCATCCGCCAATGCCCGATCAAGGCCGCGGCCGGGGTGGAGGTATTTCTCTCCGTCCCGGTTAAGGCCGCGCAGCCGGCGCAGAAAACAATAACCGCCGGCCAGACAGAGACTATTCTTTTCATGGGTTCTCTCCTTTCGGGTACCCCCGCCGCCGCGGGAGAAACGCACTTTGACCGCGTGATACTATAGACTGAACGGATTTCGGGGAAGGGGAATCTGACGGGGATCCAGCTCGGCATCATCAACATCGCGACCAACGCGGCCATCCCGGTGCTTCCGCTGATCAACGCATCGTTTTAGGAGCCTGTCCGAGTAATGGCTCTCGACATTCGCTTGCAAGTGGCTGGCTGCGCGTCAGAGATCATTACTCGGACAGGCTCCTAGGCCCAAATTAAGCGAACTGTCATTTTTCACCCCTGCCGCTTTATGCGGCAGGTGAATCAGTTTATCAGCTATCATCCGGAACCTTTTCAACCCGGAAGGCCCCCGTGACTTTATGTCACGGGTGAATAAGTTCATCGGCTATACCCGTTTTTAACCCCCCGGATGGGAGAGGGGAACTGGTGGTTAGCTTATGAACTTTCTCCCCTGCCACACAAG
>JAZDIV010000120.1:0-21854 GCA_043804695.1 PVC group bacterium
TACCTGAATATTGCACCACTGAGCTAAAAAAACACTAAAAAACCATCTGGGATCCGTTATATGATTGGTTGGCAAGAAAAACCCCAATCAGAACGGAGGTAACCCAGATGGTTAAAAGCAATGTTCGGGTAAAAAGATCGAGAAAGCAAGGGGAAAATCAGGGAAAAGGAAAGACCAAAAGCCGGACAATCCGAATAACCGCGGATACGGTCTATGGGGAATGCACGGAACGATTGACCGCTTTTGGCGGCTTGCTGGCTCTGCTGAAATTTGTGGCTTTGATAAAATTTGAGGAGGTTTTTGAAAAGTATTATACCAAACCGCGGCGAGAGCCGAAGCTGGGCAATTATCGGATGGTTTTGGGGATACTGATGCTTTTGTTCATCGGGTTTCAGCGCCTGGGGCATTTTGCCTACTTGAGACACGATCCGATGTTGCTCGGGATTCTCCATGTGAAGGCATTGCCGGTGGTCAGCACCTTCTGGCGCTATTTGCGCTCGCTGTCGATTATCCAGTCGGCTTCGCTGGTGCGGATGGGGGCACCGTTGCGGGCGAAGGTCTGGGCCTTGTGTGAATACGCGCCGAAGAGCGTCACGGTAAATATCGACACAACCGTCCAGACGGTATACGGGAAGGTTGAAGGGGCTCGGAAGGGACACAACCCCAAGCACCGGGGCAAGAAAGGACTGAGGCCGGTACTGTGCTTTGTGGCCGAGACACGGGAATACCTGTGCGGGAGCCGGCGGCGAGGAGAAACCATCGGGAACACGGAAACAGCCCGGTACATTCGGCAGTTCCGGGGCTTGTTGCCGGAATGCGTGGAGAACGTTCATGTCCGCGGGGATGGAGAGTTTATTGGCTGGGAAAGCGTGAAAGCCTGTCTGGATGAGGGTTTTACGTACACCTTCGGCAACAAACGGTGCGAGCCGCCTTTTCCGGATGAAGGATGGTATCAGCACGAAGAGTATGAATATAACGAATGCGTTTATCAGCCGGTGAAATGGGAACAAGCCTGCCGTTTTGTGGTTATGCGCATTCGCAAGGATCAGATGGGGGATCGGCAGCTGAAGTTGCTCGACAGCGAAAATTATGTGTACCGGGTGTTTGTGACCGGCAGGCCAGAGGCCCCTCACTTGGTGATCGCGGATTATGATCAGAGGGCGGACGTGGAGAACTCGATCGCGGAAGCCCAGCACGAAGGACTGCTGGCGATCCCCTCGCGCAGTTTTCAGTCGCACCACGCCTTCTTCCAGATCGTAATGCTGGCTTATAATCTGTGGCGCTGGATGAAGATGCTGGCGGGCCACGCTGCCAAGGAGCAGGAGGCGGGCCGGGAAGTGCCGCCCGACCGGAAGATAAGTATGCCTGACCACACGATCCGGATTGCCCGTTTGAAGATGCTCTATGTTGCGGCCAAGATCACCGTTCATGGCAATACCAATAAGGTTTTGTATTCGATACACGAACAACGAGCTGCGGGTTTGACAGACTTTTTAAGATACCTGGATCGAAGACGAAAGGAGGCCGCGTAGCGTCGTTTTTTTTATTTGTTCACGTGCAAAAAATTTTTTGCACGAGGCTCCAGAAAGAAAAAACTAAACGGTACAACAGCTAAAAAATGATGATTGAAAAGCTAAAAATGTAAAAGTCGTGCAAAAATCAGGTATTATGTTAGTAGATACCCATGGGCATGTCCGTGAGTATCTACAGAGCTAAGATCTTACGTCGGAATATATTTTCAGGGGGAAAATATATTGAAAATCGAAGAGATCGGCGAGTTCGGACTGATTGAAGACCTGGCCCGCCTTCTCCCGGAAGGCGAAGGCGTGATCAGGGGCATCGGGGATGACGCCGCCGTTGTCGCCGGCCGGACCAAAGACAGGTATCTGCTGCTCGCGACCGACTCGATCGCCGAAGATGTCCATTTCCGCCGGTCGGCCGGCGCCCGGCGGATCGGCCGGAAAGCCCTGGCCGTCAACCTCTCCGACATCGCCGCCATGGGGGGAGTGCCTCTCTGGGCGGTGGTCAATCTGGGCGTCCCGGCCGGACTGACGGTCCGTTACTGCCGGGAACTCTACCGGGGGATGCGGGACCTGGCTGATGAGTTCGGCCTCGGCATTGTCGGGGGAGACACCTTTCGCTCCCCCCCGGGGATCGTGATCTCGGTGACGGTGGTCGGCGAGGTTGAGAAAAAACGGTGCGTCTTCCGGGACGGCGCCCGCCCGGGAGACATCATCTGCGTGACCGGAGAACTGGGCGGCAGCGGCAAGAAACACCTCGATTTCACCCCCCGGATCCGGGAAGCCCGCTGCCTGGTGAAGGCCTTCTCTCCTACCGCCATGATCGACATCAGCGACGGCCTCTTCGCCGATCTCGGCCAGCTCTGCCGGGCGAGCGGAACCGGGGCGGTGATCGGGGAGACGGCCCTTCCCCTGGCCCGGGGCGCCGGGAAAAGAGGGTCCCGGGCGGCCCGGAAAGCCGCCGGAAGGGGAGAGGAATTCGAGCTCTTATTTTCCCTCCCGGAAAGAGAGATCGGGAAACTTGTTCATTGCTTTGCCGCCGATACCGGGACCAGGGTAACTCCGATCGGGAAAATAATTGAAGGTAAAAACCGGCGGGAGTTTATTACTCGGGGCGGCCAGGTGGAGCCTTTTCCTGAAATAGGATACAGGCACTTTTAGGCCGGCGGACCTCGCTCATCCTGTGTGATTCAATGTAGGAATCTTGGAATTACCCGGCAAATGGAAGAGGGCACTATATTAAAATACATCTCCCACAGTCCGGAAGAAACCGGGGAACTGGCGGAACGGTTCGCCGCCGATCTTCGGCCGGGCGATGTCATCGCTCTCCGGGGACCCCTCGGATCGGGCAAGACCTGTTTTGTTCAGGGATGCGCGCGGGGACTGGGGGTAGGGGAGCGGTATGTCACCTCGCCCACCTTTGTTCTGGTCCGGGAGTACCGGGGGAGACTGCCGCTCTATCACGTGGATCTCTACCGGCTTCAGCCGGGGCCGGAGATCGGCCTTCTGGGACTGGAGGAATACCTGGACGGAGGCGGGGTGACCGCCATCGAGTGGGCGGAGAAACTGGAGGATGTGCTTCCGGACCGGACAATCGATATCTCGTTCGGTTGCCTCGGGGAAACAACGAGAAAGATCGTTATTATTTTTCCGAAGGAAAAATAATACTGTGAAAGTACTGGGCATTGAGACATCGACCGCCGCCGGCAGCCTGGCCCTGGTGGAAGACGGTGAGGTCCGGGCCCGGGCGGACATTGACACCCGCCTCAGCCATTCCGCTCTCCTGATCCCGGTCCTGGACGATCTTCTCGCCGGGGCGGGGTGGAGCGTCGGCGACCTGGAAGGGGTCGGGGCGGGGCTGGGCCCGGGGTCGTTCACCGGGGTCAGGATCGGCCTGGCCGCCGCCCAGGGTCTTGCCTTCGGCTGCTCCATCCCCCTGGCCGGGATCGGGAGTTTTTCGGCCCTGGTCCGGGGGATCTCTCTCCCGCCGGGGATCATCGTTCCGCTTTGCGACGGGGGACGGGGCCGGATCTACGGCGGCCGGTACCGGAAGGACGGCTTCGCCGTGGAGGAACTGATTTCGCCCCGGATCGTCCCGGCCGGAGAGCTCGGGGAATTCTGCCGTGATGCCCGGATCGTCAGCCCCGACCGGGACCGGATCCGGGCGTTCCCGGGGGATGTCGCCGGGAAAATCGGGGAGGGGGAATGGGAAATCACCTTCCCCCGGGCGGAATGGGTTGCTATACTCGCGGAGGAAAAACTGCGCGGGAATCCGGCCTCCGAAATCGAGACCGCCGCCCCGATTTACCTCACCGGATATTGGGATAAGAAGTGACTGAAGAGCCTTAAAGCGTTAGAAAAAAGTTTAATTCCAGGAAATTCAATAAGAGGTAAAGGTAAGGGTAACGATGCCCGTATCGGTGAGGGTAAGGGTGACGGCGGCCACGCTCGGCCCACGTAACCGTAACCGGAAGACGAAACGGGCCTCGTCACCGTAACCTTAACCGGTTGCGAACGAAGTGAGCTAACTTGTATACATTGTTCAAAACCTGGGCCGAGATCGATCTCGGCGCGATCGACTACAACATCAGACAGGTCCGGAAGTTGATCGGCCGGAAGGTGAAGATCCTGATCAGCGTCACGGCCGACGCCTACGGCCACGGAGTGATGCCGGTCTCCCGGGCGGCCCGGGCCGCCGGAGCGGAGTGGCTGGGAGTCTCGCACGTCAAGGAGGCGCTGGAACTCCGGTCCTTTTTCCCCGATGCGCCCATCCTGATTCTCAGCTCCGGCATGCGGGGCCACTCCGAGCCCCTTGTCCGCAACAACCTCACCCCCGTGGTCTGTTCCCTGGAGATCGCCCGGGACCTGGCCCAGGCGGCCATCTGCGCCGGGAAGAAGGCCGATGTCCACGTGATGGTCGACACCGGGATGGGAAGGATCGGCGTCTGGCACGAGAACTGTCTCCCTTTTCTGGAGAAGATATCCCGGATCAAGGGGATCAACCTGAAGGGGCTCGCCTCTCACTTTGCCGCGGCCGACGATCCCTCCTCCCCGTTTACCGGCATCCAGCTGGAACGCTTCCTGACGGTGGCGGACGGGCTGAAAAAGCGAGGGATCGATGTCCCCATCCGGCACATCGCCAACAGCGGAGCGCTGATCGATGTCAAAGAATCCCGTCTCGAGATGGTCCGGCCCGGAATCATGATCTACGGGGTCTACCCGGCTCGGCACCTGCGAAAACTGATCGACCTGAAGCCGGCATTGAGCTTGAAGACCCGGGTGGCATATCTGAAGACCGTTGAGCCGGGGCGGACCATCAGCTACGGGATGACCTACACGGTGAAAAAGAAAACCCGGGTGGCCACCCTTCCGATCGGGTACGGGGACGGATACAGCCGCGCGCACTCCAACCGGGGCGAGGTGCTGATCCGGGGAAAGCGGGCCCCGATCATCGGGATCGTCACCATGGATCAAACCATGGTCGACGTGGGGTCTATCGAGGGGGTGGCGGTGGGGGACGAGGCGGTCCTGATCGGGGAGCAGGGCGGCGAGCGGATCACCGCCGAGGATGCCGCCGAGCGGATCGGCACCATTTCCTACGAGGTACTCGTCCAGCTGGGCAAGCGGGTTTCGAGGGTGTATAAAGATATAAATTAGCTTCCTTTGGTCGCTAATTTAGATGTTAATCACATTGTGCTATAATACATTCAGATTGATGGTAATATTATTTTCTTTTTTATTCATCCGGATTTTGTAAAAATCCGGATGAATAAAAAAAGGAGTACATGCCCATGACTGCCCAAAAACGGAAGAAGAAACCTCTTCAGCTGAGAAGCGAAGCCACCAAGATCGGGCTGGAACGGGCACCCCACCGGTGCCTGATGTACGCCACCGGGGTGGACCCGGCCGACTTCAAAAAACCTTATGTCGGCGTGGTCTCCAGTTTCACCGATCTCATCCCCGGGCATGTGGGGATGAGGGACCTGGAGCGGGCGATCGAGAACGGCGTCTACGCCGGCGGGGGACGGCCCTTTCTTTTTTCGGTGCCGGGGATCTGCGACGGGGTCGCCATGGGCCATCCCGGGATGTTCTGCTCTCTGCCGACCCGCGAGTTGATCGCCGACATGATCGAGATGGTCACCCAGGGCCACGCCCTGGACGGGCTGGTCCTGCTGACCAACTGCGACAAGATCACGCCCGGGATGCTGATGGCCGCCGCCCGGCTCAATATCCCGGCCATCGCGGTTACCGCCGGGCCGATGCTGGCCGGCCATTACAACGGGCGCCGGCTCTCCCTGGTCAGGGATACTTTCGAAGCGGTCGGGAGGGCGCAGGCGGGGCAGATCAGCGCGGCGGCGGTCCGGGAGCTGGAGATCCGGGCCTGCCCCGGGGCCGGCTCCTGCCAGGGGATGTACACCGCCAACACCATGGCCTGCATCACCGAGGCGATCGGGATGAGCCTGTGCGGCTGCGCCACCGCGCCGGCCGTCTCGGCCGACAAGAAAAGGATCGCCTACCGCAGCGGGCAGAGGATCGTCTCCCTGATCGGGGAGAATGTCTGCGCCCGGGATATCATGACCCGCCGGGCTCTGGAGAACGGGATCGCGATCGACATGACTTTGGGCGGCTCCACCAACACCGTCCTTCACCTGATGGCGCTGGCCCGTGAACTGGAGATCGATCTCCCGCTTTCGGAGTTCGACCGGATCAGCCGGAAAACTCCCCACCTCGCGAACATGCGGCCGGGGGGAGAGCACATGATGGAAGATCTCGACCGGGCGGGCGGCGTCCCGGCGGTGATGAAGGCCCTGGGAGGCCGGATTCACGACCTGCCGACGGTCAATGGCCTGAGCTGGAAGATGATCGCCGGGCGGGCCCGCATTCTTGACCCGGAGGTCATCAGGAAGACTTCCCGGGCCTATCACGACGAGGGGGGGATCGCGATCCTCCGCGGGAATCTGGCCCCGGAGGGAGCGGTGATCAAGCAGAGCGCCGTCGCCCCTTCGGTCCGGTGCTTTACCGGAAAGGCCCGGGTGTTTGATTCGGAGGAGGCGGGGATGCGGGCCCTGATGCAGGGGAAGATCGCCGGGGGCACGGTGGTGGTGATCCGCTATGAGGGTCCGCGGGGAGGCCCCGGGATGCGGGAGATGCTCTCCCTGACCTCGGCCATCGTCGGGATGGGGAGGGGAGAGGAGGTGGCCCTGATCACCGACGGGAGGTTTTCCGGGGGGACCAAGGGTCCCTGCGTCGGGCATGTCTCTCCCGAGGCGGCGGCAGGCGGCCCGATCGCCCTCGTCCGGGACGGCGACGAAATCACCCTTGACATCCCGGCCCGCCTTCTGCAGGTTGCACTGACCGGGAAGGAATTGGCGGCGCGCCGGAGATCGTGGAAGCCGATGAAAAAAAAGCTGACCGGCTACCTGGCCCGCTATGCCGCCCAGGTGATGTCGGCGTCGGACGGGGCGGTGCTGAAGGCGCTGTAATCAGTAATCAGTAATCAGTGATCTATTATTTTCGGAGAAAATAATATAATGAAAGGAGCCAAGCTGCTGATCGATTGCCTGGTCAAAGAAGGAGTTAAGGTCATCTTCGGGTACCCGGGCGGAGCGGTGCTCGATATCTTTGATGAACTGAAGAAATTCCCGATCCGGTTTATCCTGACCCGGCACGAGCAGGGAGCAGCTCACGCCGCCGACGGCTACGCCCGCGCCTCGGGCCGGGTGGGGGTCTGCCTCGCCACCTCCGGGCCGGGGGCGACCAACCTGGTCACGGGGATCGCCACCGCCTACATGGATTCCATTCCGGTCGTGGCGTTGACCGGGCAGGTCCCCACCTCGATGATCGGGAACGACGCCTTCCAGGAAGCCGACATCGTCGGGATCACCCGCCCGATCACCAAGCACAACTACCTGGTCACCGACGTGGACGAGCTCCCGCGGATCATCAAGGAGGCCTTCCACTTGGCCGGCACCGGCCGCCCCGGTCCGGTTCTGGTCGATCTGCCCAAGGATGTCCAGCAGGCGCAGTCATCGCGGCCCTATCCCCGGAAGGTGCACATCCCCGGATACAACCCGGTTTATTCCGGGCACCCCCGGCAGATCGAGAAGCTGGCCCAGGCGATCAGCCAGGCCCGCCAGCCGGTCCTCTACGTGGGGGGCGGCGCGATCGCGTCGGGGGCGGCGGAGGAAGTGAGGAAGCTTGCCGACCGGGCCTCCATCCCGGTGACCACCACCCTGATGGCCCTGGGGGTGTACCCGGAGACCAGTCCCCTCTCTCTGGGGATGCTGGGGATGCACGGGACCCAGTACGCCAACTACGCCGTCAGCGACGCCGACCTGATCATCGCCGTCGGGGCCCGTTTTGACGACCGGATCACCGGCAAGATCAGCGAGTTCGCCCCCCATGCCCGGATCGCCCACATCGACATCGACCCGACCTCTCTGAAGAAGAGCGTGCGGGTCGACATCCCCGTGGTCGGGGATGTCCGGATGGTTTTGAAAGAATTGAACAGGATCGTCAAGCCCGGAAGCTACGGACCCTGGCTCAAGCAGATCAGGGAGTGGAAGAAGAAGTTCCCCCTGACCTACCAGGATCAGGGGCCGATCCCGCCCCAGTACGTCATCGAGCAAATCTACCGGGTGACGAAGGGCAGGGCCATCATCTGCACGGAAGTCGGCCAGAACCAGATGTGGACCGCCCAGTTTTACCCCTTCACCGAGCCGCGGACCTTCCTCTCGTCCGGCGGCCTCGGGACCATGGGGTACGGTTTCCCGGCGGCGATCGGGGCCCAGGTCGCCTGCCCGGATCGGGTTGTCTTCGACATCGCCGGCGACGGGAGCATCCAGATGAACATCCAGGAGCTGGCCACCGCGGTCACCAACAGCCTCCCCGTCAAGGTGGCCATCCTGAACAACGGGTACCTGGGGATGGTCCGGCAGTGGCAGGAACTCTTCTACAAGAAGAATTACGCGGGGACGGAGCTGATCGGGAACCCCGACTTTGTGCGGCTGGCCGAGGCGTACGGGGCCTGCGGCATCCGGGTGGAAAAGAAAAACGATGTGATCCCGGCATTGAAAAAGGCGCTCAAGTACAAAGGCCCGGTCCTGATCGATTTCCGGATCGCCCGGGAGGAGAACGTCTGGCCGATGGTCCCGGCCGGGGCCTCCATCCGCCATATGCTGAGCGGGATGGCTTGATTATTTTTTCTTTCGGAAAAAATAATCGTGTCAACTCGATTTACAGGTAAATCGAGTTGGTTTTGAACAATGCCGGAGTTTGTATTGAGAGCAGGATAACAAGGAACTGATCATATCAGGCCTGTATTCAAGCACTTGCTGGCAGGAGCGTATTGTCGATTGCGGTATTGCGGACCGATGGAAAATGTTGTCCTGCCATATCGGAAGACAGTATCCGATTGCCGTTTAACCGGGATTACTTATCCTAAGATATTGGACGAAGAATAATCTATTTTTTCCGGAGGAAAAAATATGAGGCACACAATATCGGTTCTGGTGGAGAATCAGTTCGGCGTCCTGGCTCGGGTGGCGGGGCTCTTCTCCGGCCGCGGCTTCAACATCACCAGTCTCGCGGTCGGGGAGACGATGGACCCGGCCATCTCCCGGATGACGATCGTTGTCGACGATCAGGGTTCGCCCCAGATCATGGAGCAGGTTGAGAAGCAGCTGAACAAGCTGATCAACGTGATCAAGATCCAGGATTTCACCGGCCTAGAATCGGTCGACCGCGAATTGATTCTGGCCAAGGTCAAGACGACGGCCCGAACCCGGTCGGAGATCCTGGAGATCGCGCAGATCTTTCGCGCCCGGGTGGTCGATGTCTCGGCTAACGCCGTCGTGCTGGAAGTTACCGGCACCGCCGATAAGATCACGGCGATCCTCGAACTTTTGACCAGATACGGCGTTCAGGAACTGGTCCGGACCGGGAAAATCGCGATCGCCCGGAGCTAACCCGATTTATTCCTGCCTGCCAGCAGGCAGGAATAAATCGGGTTAATTTTGAACAATGCCCGAGATGGCGTGGATAGTGGTGTAATCATTTGTCCATTGTAGTATGCTCTGGTCCTGGCATCGGTTAATTTCAATCAATTGATTCAGTTTCAAAGTGGTATATTTATCGAGCAGGCTGGAGCCACCGGGAACGAAGATGAACCAGGATAATAGAAGGGAAGTTACCCCCACCGACGAATCGAGGGATGCGATCGGGGAGGAGCTGTCTCCTCGGCGGCTGAAATCCGGGAAGACGATCCTGGTCGTCGAGGACGAGCCCCTCAACCGGCAGGTGATCACCCGTTACTTCGGCCTCCTCGGCTACCGCGTCCTCCAGGCGGACCGGGGGGACGAGGGGCTCCGGCTGGCGCTGGAGGAGTCCCCCGACGCCATCATCCTGGACAACCAGCTCCCGGGGCTGGACGGGATTGATATTTGCCGGCGTCTCCGGGAGGAAAATCGCCAGACGCCG
Organism: PVC group bacterium; assembly: GCA_043804695.1. Classification (GTDB taxonomy): domain Bacteria; phylum Auribacterota; class Erginobacteria; order Erginobacterales; family Erginobacteraceae; genus CAWGIE01. The sequence continues at coordinate 9,999 of JAZDIV010000120.1, forward strand.
GTGATGCTGATGTCCGCCTATGACCTCCCTCTCGCCGAGCGCAAGCGGGCCCTCGACCTGGGGATCAGGGGGTTCCTGCGCAAGCCCTTCGCCTTCCAGCACCTGAAAGCCGTGCTGCGTTTCACGATGAAGAAACCGCGTTTCGGCTTCAGGAGGTCGAAGCTCTATTACCGAAAACCCCATTTCTCCCTCACCTCCCGCACTCTGGCCAATCAGGTCTTCCAGACCGTCTTCCGGGAAGGGCTGGACAGCGCCGGCCACGTGCACTTCCAGGTCAGGGGCCATCCCGATCACCTGATCCTCCTCTGCAGCCGGAAGGTTCTGGGCAAGGTGGTGGCGAAATCCCCCGTGTGCGGCCAGGGCGAGTGCATCCCCTGGGATCGCTCCTCTTTCTCCGGGTACAGACAGGACCGGGTGCTGAAGGATCTCAGCCAGGAGATCAACCTGGTCCGGATCGACGCCGCCGATTACCAGATGTCCTGGCCGACCCTGGCCGATTTCATCTGCTGGCTGGAGATGAGCTATTAAAATTTTTCTGCGAAAAATTTTATTATGACGAAAGACAGGATCATTATTTTTGATACGACACTCCGGGACGGGGAGCAGTCGCCGGGAGCGAGCCTGACCACGCGGGAGAAACTCCGGATCGCCCGGCAGCTGGTCAGGCTGGGGGTGGATGTCATCGAGGCGGGGTTCCCGATCGCTTCCGAGGGGGACTTCGAGGCGGTCAGCGCCGTCTCCCGTTCGCTGAAAGGGGTTACGGTGGCCGGTCTGGCCCGGTGCCTGAAAAAAGACATCGAGACGGCGGCTCGAGCCCTGGAAAAGGCCGAGTCGCCCCGGATTCACACCTTTCTGGCCACTTCTAAAATCCACCGGGAGTTCAAGCTTAAAAAGGCCAAGGAAGAGATCATCCGGCAGGCGGTCCGTTCGATTAAACTGGCCCGCCGGTTCGTGGACGCGGTGGAGTTCTCGCCGGAGGATGCCGCCCGGACGGAGCTTCCTTTCCTGGCTGAGGTGGTGGAAGCGGTGATCGCGGCCGGTGCGGCCATTGTCAACATCCCCGACACCGTCGGCTACTCGACGCCGGACGAGTTCGGCCGGATCATCCGCTACCTGAAGGAAGAGGTCCCCGACATCGGACGCGCCGTGATCAGCGTCCACTGCCACAACGACCTCGGGCTGGCGGTCGCCAACAGCCTCGCCGCGGTGCAGAACGGGGCCCGCCAGGTGGAGTGCTGCGTGAACGGGCTGGGGGAGCGGGCGGGCAACGCCTCCCTGGAGGAGATCGTGATGGCCCTCAGGGTGAGAGAGGACTTCTGGGGGGTCTCCACCGGGATCAACACCCGGCAGATTTACAAGACCAGCCGACTGGTCAGCCGCCTGACCGGGATTTCGGTTCAGCGAAATAAAGCCGTCGTGGGCGAAAACGCGTTCGCGCACGAAGCCGGCATTCACCAGGACGGCTTCCTGAAAGAGCGCACCACCTACGAGATCATGCGCCCGCAGGATGTGGGCGTCCCGAAAAGCCTCCTGATCCTGGGCAAGCACTCCGGGCGGCACGCCTTCAATGACAAGCTGAAAACGCTCGGCTACCAGCTTTCCGGGGAAGAGCTGGACCGGACGTTTGACAGGTTCAAGGCCCTGGCGGACAAGAAAAAGCATGTCTTTGACGATGATCTGGAAGCACTGGTCGATGAACAGCTCACCCGGCCGCCGGCGGTCTTCGTCCTGGAATACTTCCACGTGACCAGCGGCACCCGGACCGTCCCCACCGCCACGGTTTTGCTCAAGAAGGGGGACCAGGTATTCCAGGACGCCTCCTGCGGCGATGGCCCGGTGGACGCCGCCTGCCGGGCAATCGACCGCATCACCGGCGTCAGGAGCGAGATGCTCACCTATGAGCTCCGGGGGGTCACCGGGGGGAAAGACGCGCTGGGAGAAGTGGTGGTCAGTATTAAATCCGGGCGGCGGATCGTGAACGGGCGGGCCTCCTCCACCGACATCATCGAGGCCAGCGTCAAGGCCTACCTCAACGCCGTCAACAAATTAGCCGCCCGGAAGAAATAGTTCCCCGTCATTTTTCACCACGAAGTTACGAAGGGTACAATTGTCGATTCCATTTTCTTCGTAACTTCGTGGTCTTCGTGGTACTATAATCCCGTCACAGATAATGTGGTGCCGCTATCCATCTGTTTCGGAATTTCAAAACTATCTGTGGGAGGGGCTTCCAGCCCCGATTAAAGAGCAGTCAATTGTGGGAGAGGTTTTCAACCTCGATCCAGGGAAGCCGGGAATCGGGCTTAGAAAGCCCTCCCACAGTTGTGAAACTAATTTATGAATATCGTACCCGACAGTTCCACTGTCCTGACCGGGTTGTTCGGCGACCCGGTGAGCCACTCCATCTCTCCGCGGATCCACAACGCGGCCTTTGCCTCGGCCCGCCTGAACTGGCTCTACCTGGCCTTTCCCGTGCGGCCGGACGACCTGGAGGCCGCTTTCCGGGGTTTCCGGGTTCTGGGGGGGCGGGGGCTGAACATCACCATCCCCCACAAGCGGGCGGTCATCCCCTTTCTCGATGAACTGAGCGGGGAAGCCCGGCTGATCGGCGCGGTCAACACGGTTCTCTTCCGCGCCGGCCGGGCTGCCGGGTATAACACCGACGGTCCCGGTTTCGCCCGGGCCCTGCGGGAGGATTCCGGTTTCTCCCTGGCCGGGAAGTCGGTCTGCCTGATTGGCGCCGGCGGCGCCGGGCGGGCGGCGGCGGTCCAGGCGGCGCTGGAAGGAGCCTCCCGGATCGAGATCGCCGACCTCTCTTTGGAGAGGGCGGGGGAGCTGAGCGGCTGGATCAATGAAAAAATTCGGTCCGGGATCGCCGGCGTTTTTGAAATAAAAAGCGGGGCCGGCGCCGAGATCATCGGCGGTTGTGACCTTCTGGTCGACGCGACACCGCTGGGATTGAAGCCGGGAGATCCGGTCAGCTTCGATCCTTCCCTGCTTTCCCCGGGGACCCTGGTGATGGACCTGGTCTATAACCCCCTGGAGACGCCGCTTCTGAAAGCGACCCGTAAACGGGGACTGAAAGGGATCAACGGTCTCGGCATGCTGGTTTATCAGGCCGCCGCCGCCTGGGAAATCTGGACGGGAAAGACGGCCCCGGTTGATGTGATGAAGGCCGCCGCCCGGGAAGCCTTATGTGGAAAGAAACAGACAAAAGATAGAATGACGAAATCCGAATGACGAATGACAAAGACCAAAATGAACAAGCCGCATGGTTATTCATCCAAACCTGAAAATGGCAAATATGATCTGGTGTTTATTTTGGAAGAGAGTAATAAAAAATATGACCTTGAAGAACGTACTGCGAGATTTGGCGAGAATATTATTTAATTCGCTAAATTAATTCCCCGGGGTGTAATTACAATCCCGTTAATTAGGACAGCTGGTAAAAGCGGGAACGAGTGTGGGAGCGAATTATTGTGAAGCTGATGATGCGGAATCTAAGAAAGATTTTAGACATAAAAAAGGTATCTGCAAAAAGGAGTCCCGGGAGACCAGATTCTTCCTCAGGATGATTGTGAAAGCCGTTTCATCACTTGCGAAAGATGCGGCCCCTCTCATTCAGGAAGCAAAGGAGTTGAATCTTATTTTTACCTCCATCAGGAGGAAGGTGTCCTGATTAGTTGGACATTTATTCATTAGTTATTCATTAGGGTTTCGTCATTAGGATTTCGTCATTCGTTATTTTAGCTATCGTTCTCAGCTTAAATACTTTTCAGGTATGCAAAATGGGTTCCGTCTTATTAATCATCTTCATTTTTCTCTTCGGGCTGGCGATCGGGAGCTTTGGCAACGTCTGCATCTACCGGCTGCCCCGGAAGAAGTCGATCGTGCTGCCCCGCTCCTTCTGCCCCGGGTGCGGGAAAACGATCGCCTGGTATGATAATATTCCGTTGCTCAGTTTTCTCATTCTGGGCGGGAAGTGCCGCAGCTGCGGCACCTCGATATCCATCCGGTATCCCCTGGTGGAGCTGCTGATCGGTCTGCTGTTCGTCGCCGTCCATCTCTTCGTCCTCTCCCGGGGGGAGCGGCTGATCCTGATCCCGTTTTACTGGTACTTCTGCGTTTCCCTGGCCGTCCTGAGCGTGATTGACACAGAGCACTTCATCCTCCCCGACGTTCTTACCTACCCCCTGCTGGGTCTGGGATTTTTACTGGCGGTTCTCTATCCCGGCCACCTCGGTTCTCCGGCGGTCGGTCCGGCGCTCCTCCGGGCCCTGATCGGGGCGGCGGCCGGCGGCCTCAGCCTCTGGCTGATCGGAGTTCTGGGAAAGGCCGCCTTCCGGAAGGAAGCGATGGGGTCCGGCGACGTGAAGCTGATGGCGGCGGTCGGAGCCTGGCAGGGCTGGCAGATGGCGCTGCTGGCGATCTTCCTCGGTGCCCTGCTGGCCGCCGTCGCGGGGGTGGCCGCCATTATCAGGAAGAAGGCTCAATGGGGATCCCGGATCCCCTTCGGCCCCTGCCTGGCGGCCGGCTCGCTCCTGACCCTCTTCTTCGGCCGAGAGATTCTTGTCTGGTATCTCCACTTTTATTAATATTTTGGATTTATTTAGGATTTTGATATTAGGATTTAGGATTTCCTGCTCAAAAACCTTTTCGAACAGGGTCTATACTATTAAGCGATATTTTTAGGGAGGAAATGCTGATGTTGCGATATTTAACAGCAGGTGAATCACATGGCCGGGGGCTGCTGGCGATCCTGGACGGCCTCCCCGCCGGATTGAAGATCGATCAGGGATTCATTGACGCCGAGCTGAAGGCCCGGCAGGCGGGCTACGGCCGGGGGGAGCGGATGGAGATCGAAGCCGACCGGGCGGAGATCTGGTCCGGGGTCAGGGGCGGAGTCACCATCGGCTCCCCCCTCGGGTTGGTGATCAGGAACCGGGACTTCACGATCGAGGAGCTGCCGCCGGTGACCGCTCCCCGTCCCGGCCACGCCGACCTGGCCGGCGCCCGGAAGTACGGCCACCGGGACATCCGCAGTGTCCTGGAACGGGCGAGCGCCCGGGAGACGGCCGCCCGGGTGGCGCTGGGGGCGGCGGCGCAGTGCCTTTTGAAAGAGTTTGGCATCCAGATAGAGAGCTGGGTGATCGCCCTGGGCGGCATCTTCATCGGAGAAGTGAGCGAAGAGGAGCGGCGCCGGAACCTTTCGACCTCCCTCCTCGCCTGTCCCGACCCGGCCGCCGAGCAGAAGATGATCGGGCTGATCGATCGCTCCCGGGAAGCGGGCGACACGCTGGGCGGCATCTTCCGGGTGGAGATCTCCGGCGTCCCGGCCGGCCTCGGGAGCTACTCCCAGGGGGACACCCGGCTCGACTCCCGCCTGGCCGGAGCCCTGATGAGCATCCCGGCGGTCAAGGGGGTGGAGATCGGGCCGGCCTTTGAGAATGCCCGCCGCCCGGGATCGGACGTCCACGACGCCATCATCTGCACCGAAGAGGGGATCTGCCGCCCGAGCAACCGGGCCGGGGGTATCGAAGGCGGCGTCAGCAACGGGGAGACGATCGTCATCGAGGCCGCCATGAAACCCATCCCCACCCTGGGTAAGCCCCTGAAGACGGTCGACCTGCACACCGGGCAGCCGGCGTCCGCCGCCCGGGAGCGGTCCGATGTTTGCGCCCTGCCGGCCGCAGCGGCGGTGGGACGGGCGATGGCGGCGCTGGAGCTGGCCGGGGCCTTTCTGGAGAAGTTCGGCGGCGACAGCCTGGAAGAGATCAGGAGAAACTACACCGGCTACCTGAATTCCCTGAATGTTCTTCATCACGAAGGACACGAAGAAATGACTAAATCCTCAGCCAGAGGCTGATCCGCCTTTGGCGGAGAATGACGAAAGAATGACGAAACCCGAACGAGAAATGACGGAAGAATGACGAATTTAATTCTTCCCGAAGAGATGAGGATCAGGAATATGTCCTCTGGAATGGCATCAGAAGATGAAATCTGAGAAGAACATCGTTCTGTTCGGCTTCATGGGAACCGGAAAGTCCGCCGCCGCCCGCCTCCTGGGAGAACGGCTGAACCGCCCGGTGGTGGAGATGGACGCGGTCATTGAGGAACGGGAAGGGATGGCCATCAGCCGGATCTTCGCCGAGCGGGGCGAGCCATACTTCCGCCGCCGTGAGCGGGAACTGGTGAAAGAGCTTTCCCGGGAGAAAGGGAAGATTGTCGCCGCCGGTGGTGGGGTGGTCCTGGACGGCGATAATATCCGGGATTTCCGACAAAACGGTCTCCTGATCTGCCTGACGGCCCGGCCGCCGGTGATCCTGAAGCGGGTTGCCGGGGAGAGGCACCGGCCGCTTCTGGAAAAGGGTGATCGGCTGGTAACCATCGAAAAGATGCTGGAAGAACGGCGCCCGGATTACGACCGGATACCGTGCCGGATCGATACCTCCGATTTGACCGTTGACCAGGTGGCGGAGAAAATACTGCTGGAGGTGAGGGGAAAGAGCCGGCTCTCTTCCGGCGGTGCCGGAGCCAGCCCGGCGACCGGGTAGAATCCTCCCGGTGATCGGGAAGCGCCCGGGAAAATCGATCCGGCCGATCGGTCTGATCCGTCCTATCCGTCCGATCAGCCCGCTCACATCTTTAAACCCCCCCGAAGTACGGGAGCAGGTAGCGGAGCAGGAAGAGTCCCCCCACCAGGTACGTCACCCAGCTAACCTCGCGCTGCCGCCCGCTGAAGAGCTTGATCAGCGGGTAGGAGATAAAGCTCCAGGCGATTCCGTCGGCGATGCTGTAGGAGAGCGGGATCCCGATGATGACCAGGAAGGCGGGAAAGCACTCCGTGAAATCGGACCAGTCGATCTTGACGACGTTGCGGATCATCAGAGCGCCCACCACCACCAGGGCGGGAGCGGTGATCGGGGGGTAGTTGGCCACCATCGCCACCAGGGGACTGAAGAAGAGGGCGAACAGGAAACACCCCGCGGTGACCACGCTGGCGAAGCCGGTTCTCCCCCCGTGCGCCACTCCGGTGGCGCTCTCGATGAACGAGGTGACCGTGCTGGTCCCCATCATCGCTCCGACCACCGTCCCGACGGCGTCGGAGAGCAGCGCCCTCCCCGCCCGGGGCAGCCGGTTGTCCCTGATGAAACCGGCCTGTTCCGCGACCCCGATCAGGGTCCCCAGGGTGTCGAAGACGTCCATGAAAAGGAAGATGATGATGTACGGCCAGAGCTTGAACGCCAGGGCGTGGAGGATATCCATTTTCAGGAGGGTGGGGGCGAGGGACGGGGGAGGGGAGAGGATGCCCGAGTACGTCACTTTACCCAGCACCAGGGATGCCAGGAGCCCGGCCCCGATCCCGATCAGAATCGCCCCCCGCACCTTCCGGGTGTAGAGAACCGCCATGGTCAGAAGCCCGATGCCGAACACCAGGACGTCCGGGTTCACGATGTTCCTGGTGAGCATGACCAGGGTTCCCGGACTGGCCACCACGATCCGGGCGTTCTGCAGGCCGATAAAAGCAATGAAGACGCCGATCCCGACCGCGATCCCGTTCTTCAGGCTGGGGCTGACCGAGTCAATGAGGACCTGGCGGACTTTCAGGAGCGAGAGGATGAGAAAGAGGACCCCGGAGATGAAGACAACCCCCAGGGCCACCTCCCAGGGGGCGACCTCCTTCCATCCCCGCGCCGCGATCAGAGCCGCCGCGGCCGGGATGACCGAGAAAACAAAGAAAAAGTTCTCTCCCATCCCCGGCGCCTGGGCGATCGGGTAGTTGGCATAGACGCCCATGATCAGGGTGGCCAGGGCCCCTGCCAGGCAGGTGGCCGTCATGATCGCCCCGAAGTCCATCCCGGTGCCCATCCCGAACATCTTCCCGGACAGCACCGCGGGCTGCACGAAGATGATGTAGGCCAGGGTCAAAAATGTCGTCGCCCCGGCGCCGGTCTCGATCCGGAGATTGGTCCCGTTCTCCCGAAAATGAAAGTAGCGTGCCAGCATAGGCTCACCCCACTGGGAAGTATTAGCCGTAACGTCGTAATGGCGCGGGCCCGGGATATATATCATGAGACGACGGCCGGCGCAAGCCCAAGACCCTGCTTCGAAATTTTAATAATTTTCAAAATGCTAAACAATATCGCGCTCCTACTCCGATGGTGGCGAGTAGTTTTTTTACTTTAGGCACTTTAAACTTTAGGCACTTTAGGCACTTCAGAACGGTGCCTGAACGAAGTGAGGGCTACGTTCTGTTATACTTTCCATTGACCGGGCGCCCGGCCCCTGCTATATATCCAGGCATGAATTCCGGCGGAAACAATCCGGGCCTCCGGGCTCAGATTATTCTGGTGACTTGCGGGGTGATCTGGCGGGGAAGGGAGCTGCTGATCGCCCGGCGCCAGCCGGACTCAATTCTGGAACCGTTGAAATGGGAGTTCCCGGGGGGGAAGATTGAATTCTCGGAGGATCCTCCCGCGGCCCTGAAGCGGGAGATCCGGGAGGAGCTGAACTTTGAGATCGAGGTGGGCGATATCTTCTGTGTGAGTTCCCACAACTATCAGCAGTCTCCGGACCAGGTCAAACACGTCCTGATGCTGGCCTACAGCTGCGCTTACGTGAAGGGCGAGCCGGAGGCCCGGGAGGTGCACGACTTCCGCTGGGTCGGGGTGGAGGACCTCGACCGGTATGATTTCGCCGCCGCCGATCATCCGGTCATCAAACGGCTGCGGAGCGCCTACGCCCGTCCCAATCGATCGGAAACCGGTCCGGCCGCCCCGGCCGAAGAGATCCTTTCCGACCGCGATTGCCCGGTCTCCTCCCTGAAGCGGGACGTCAACCGGTTTGTCTCGGAACGGGACTGGGAGCAGTTTCACTCTCCCAAGAATCTCAGCATGTCGATCGCCATCGAGGCCGCCGAGCTGATGGAGCACTTCCAGTGGCTCACCGTCTCCGAGGCCCGTTTTCTGACCCGGAGCCCGGAAAAGTACGAGGAGATCATCCAGGAGGTCGCCGATATCGCCATTTATCTTCTCAGCCTCTGCCACACGCTTAATATCGATCTCAGCGCGTCGATCAGCAAAAAACTGAAACTCAATCGGGAAAAATATCCTCTGGAGGAATACTGGGGGAAGCACACCCCGGGAAGCGACTGACATGCAGTGCTGAATTCATAATGATTAAATGCCTGCACATTTTTATCTCCGGGAGGGTTCAGGGGGTATGTTTCCGGTACGCCTCCTGTCATCGGGCGGAGGCGCTCGGGTTGGCCGGCTATGCGAGGAACCTCTCCGACGGACGGGTGGAGATAGCCGCCGAGGGCGGGGAGAATGAGTTAAGGGACCTCCTGTCCTGGGCCCGGCAGGGGCCTCCCGGTGCTCAGGTCACCGGGGTGGAGACACGATGGGAGCCGGGAAAAAAGTCCTTTTCATCCTTCTCGATCAGGTGATAGCATTACCGAATGACGAAATCCGAATTTTGAATCATCACCAAGGGTCATTTAACTATGTCCGCGAAAAGTTTTAAACTGGGATCCGACGGCAAGGCCCTGACCTCCCGCCTGGTCAATCCGCAGAAGCGCCAGCTCTGGAAGGAGATCATCGCCTGTCCGCAATACCAGACCAACTTTCTCCGCCTGGGGCACTGGTTGACCCGGGACGGGCAGTTCGAGGAAGCGGTCATTTTTTACCGTTACGCCGTCCGCAAGCATCCTCACTCCTACCGGTTATTACTGAAACTGGCTCTGGCCTATGAGAATGCCGGGGAGGAGGTGGCGGCCATCCGGACGTACCGGCGGCTGATCCGCCGGTTCCCCGACCGCTTCCAGGCCTACATCCGCCTGGAAAAGATATACCGGCGATCACTGAACTATGAAGAAGCCATCGCCCTCTATCTGTCCATCCCGGCGGCCAACCCGGTCAAGGAGCTCAGCTTCCGGCGCCTCTTTCATATTTACGCGGTGGAAGGAGATCTCGACCGCGCGGTAAAGATTCTTCAGGAAGCCATTAAAAACTACGGGGAATCGTATGATCGGTGTCTGGAACTGGGGAAACTCGATCTCCGGCGGAGCAACTTTCTGGGGGCGGTCCAGAGTTTTGAGAGCGCGGTCGCCTTCCGTCCCCGCTCCATAGAGACCCGGACCTGGCTGGGGATCGCCCTGAAAGAACTCGGCAATCTCCGGCTGGCCGAATACGAGTTCAATGAGATACTGAAGATCAAGCCCGACTCTTACCAGGGGTTGATCCACCTGGCGGAGCTGAATATCCAGGAGAAAAAGTTCGATGAGGCCCTCAGCTGCCTGGAGGCCATCGAGAGGAAAACGCCCGGCAATGCCCGGGTAACGATCTGCCGGGGGTGGATCGCCCTCAAACAGGGGGCACCGGAGAAGGCGGTAGAACACTGTCTCAGCGGGCTGAAAGAGTCCAGCTTTTATTTCGTCTGGGAACAGGTCCTGGCCTACCGGATCATGTCCCGCGCCCGGCAGGAGCTTAATGACCACCCCGGCGCCGATCTCCATCGGCTGCTGGCGACCGCGATGTCGGGGAAGGATACCTATGAGTCCCTGATCCGGCTGGCCGAACAGCTTCTAAAAAAGAAGGAGCTGGCAGCGGCCACCGAGGTTTTTCTCCGGGTGATGGAGCTTTTTACCCGCAACACCCGGGCGCAGGTCGGGCTGGGGGAGATTTATCTCAAGCAGGGTGAGACCGATAACGCCATCCTGATCTGCCGGAGGGCGCTGGAGAATATACGGCCGATCTACATCCGGGAGCGGATCCGGGCCCACACGGTGATCAGCCTCTCCTACAAGTCCCAGAAAAAAATCGCCAACCATAAAAAGGAAGACAAAATCATCCACGGACTCCTTCGGCAAATGTACCTCAAGCCTTCCGAGAAGTCGCAGATCAAGAAGGAAATCTCCGTCGGGAAGTAGCCCTTTTGCGCCCTCGATTAAAACTTTGGGGGGGAGTAAAAAGTGAAGGTTGCCCTGCTCCTTATTTATTGCGTACTGCCTGCTCTCCCAGCCCCGGCTGCCGGAGCCGAATCTCCGCCTCCCCCCGCAGCCGCGGAAACGGCTGCCGGGGAAGGAAACGAGGCCTTGCCCCGGCCCCGCCTGCTCTGGCAGTTCAAGTCAAAAGGGCCGTACGACGCGGAGCCGGCGGTGTCCGGGGGCCTCGTGGTGGCCGGAGATCGGGCGGGAATCTTGACCTGTCTGGAAGCGGACAGCGGGCGCCGGATATGGTCCAGAAGGTTTTCCGGTTACTTTTCGGCTCCGCCGGTTATCGAGGAGGAGAAGGTATACATCTCGGTCTCCCGGCGTGAAGTGACCGTCTCCCGGGAACCGGGCGGCGGCATCTTCGGATCCCCTCCCCGGGTCACCCGGACGGTGGAGGAGGACGGGGAGATCCGGTGTCTGGATCTGCAAAACGGGCGGAGGCGGTGGAAGCGCCCCCTGCCGGCGCCGATTCATTCGTCACCCGTTCCGGCCGGGGATCGGCTGGTCGCCGGCTGCCTGGATTACAAAATCTACTGCCTGGACAGGGCCACCGGAAGTATTGTCTGGGAGTTCAAGGCCGGCGCCCTGATCGACGCGTCGCCGATCGTCTGCGGCGGCCGGGTGGTGGCCGGTTCCCGGGACGGCTCTCTCTTTTGTCTTGACCTGGGAGGGGGAAGCCAGTTCTGGAGAGTTGATCTCGGGAGCGGCGTTTCCGTGGCGCCGGTCTGCCGGGACGGCCGGATCTACGCGGGGGCCGACAATGAAAATCTTTACTGCCTTGTCAATTATCCGGAGGAGGCCGGGGGTGGCAAATCCGACAGCGTTATTATTCTGGTTGCGGCGTCTCAGGACGCCAAGCCCGTTTC
>JAZDIV010000121.1:0-21599 GCA_043804695.1 PVC group bacterium
AAAATTATTATTGTTCTTAACTGGCCATCATAAACATCAATATAAAATCAGAGCAGAAGCAAAACGTTATATATCTCTAACGAGAGGCATAACTTCTCCAGGAAAATTTCCTGGTCCCGAGGATCAAAAAATATTTTTCTCTGCCCATTTCCCCGGCAGGTAACGTGATAGTACGCTCCGGGATATTGGATTCTCAGTGGTCGGGCCATGATCTAACGATAACACCGCTACCCGTAATGTCAAGAGGAAAGATTTGACCCCAATCCTTCCAATCCTTATTCAGGGTATTATTGAATGGTTTGCATCCTTATGATATCTTTCTCCCCTGGATAAGGTCGTGGGATTTGGATATCCTGATTGTCGAATCATGAAAAAGAAACTGACCTTGCTGCATCTCTGGCCGGTTCTGATCATTATCGGTGTGATGGCGTTCATGTATCGGGATGCTATCTTCCCTCCCTATCCCTCCTGGGTGCTCTCCCGGGAGTCGGGTGACGTCGCCTCCATTTACTACTACTGGCGGAGCTTCGGGTTCGGGTCGCTCCGGGCCGGGACCATCCCGCTCTGGAATCCGGACATCTTCTGCGGAACACCCTTCGCCGCCTACCCGGAGTCGGCCCTCTTCTATCCCCTGAACCTGATCTTCCTCCTGCTTCCCCTCCCCGCGGCCTTGAACGGAAGCTTTGTCCTGCACCTGGCTCTCCTGGCGGTCTTCCAGTTCTTCTGGCTCCGTTCCATCGGCTCCGGCCGTTGGCCGTCACTTCTGGGAAGCCTGGCCCTGGGATTCTCCGGCCCGGTCATCCTTCACCTGACCGCGGGCCATCTCTCCAATATCTGCACCTTTGCCTGGGTGCCGCTCCTCTTTTTATTGACCGAGGGATGCCTGAGAACCGGGCGGCTGAGATGGGCGGCCGGGGCCGGTATCGTTCTTGGGCTCCAGCTCCTGGCCGGACACTGGCAGTATGCGTACTACACCGTTCTTTTGCTGGGGATATATGCGCTCTGCCGGACGGCGTTCGGACGAGTGAGCACTCACCGAAGATGGGTCTTCCTGCCGGCGGGGATCGTCCTCTGCCTGGCGGTCGCGGGGGGTTTGGCCGCGGTCCAGATCCTCCCGGCGCTGGGCGCCGCCGGGGAATCGTTCCGGCGGGACCTCGACATTACCTGGGCATCCGCCTTCTCCCTTCCTCCGGCAAATCTTCTCACATTCATCCTCCCCGGGTACCTGGGGGATACCGTCGGGAGCCTCTACCGGGGGGAGAATTACTTCTGGGAGATGTGCGGCTACCTCGGCTTCATCCCCCTGCTGCTGGCGATGCTGGCGCTCATCCTCCGGAAGGACCGGTTGACGCTCATCCTGGCCCTGGCCGCAGGGATGTCTCTTCTGATCGCCCTCGGTTCCTATACCCCCCTCTTCCGGGGACTCTACGCCCTCCTCCCCGGTTTCCGCTACTTCCGGGGAAGCGCCAAGCTGCTCTTCTTCGCCGCGTTTTTCCTCTCGACGCTCTCCGCCCGGGGGCTCGACTGTCTCCCCTCGCTGACAACCGGCGGATTTCTCCGCTTCCAAGCCATTGTTCGGCGGCGGGTGATCGGGATCACAGCCGGGGTCCTGCTGATCGTCGCGGCGGGGTCTTTTATTTTTCTCCGGACAGCGGACGAGGCGCCGCCCGGGTGGTGGCGGCAGAGGATTCAAGCCGACCTTCTCCGGGGAAGGCACTACGACATCGTCCCTCCCGGGCAACCGACCTGGTGGAAGATGGCGATGTGGGAGACCCCCCCGGAGCGGGACTACCCGGCTTATGTCCGGCGGCTGGTGGAAGAGACCCCCTTCCCCCGGAACAGCTGGCAGACACTCAGGCTGGGCATCCGCCGCTTGGCCTGGACCTCGGCGGCGTGCGCCCTTCTTCTGGCGGGGGCACTTCTTTTCCGGCGGGGACGCTGGGCGATCGCGGCGGCGATTGCCGTCCTGGCCGCGGTAGAAGTCGCGGCCTGGGCGAGACCGTATCTAACCGGCTTCGACAGCAGGACCTGCCTCTGGGATAAGAAGATCGCCGCTTTTTTCGAAGAACAGAGAGAGCCGTTCCGCTACCTCGCGATCGACCCGGGGGACTACAACCGGGGGATGCTGAAAGGGTTCGCCTCCATCCTCGGCTACCAGGCGAACGCCGACCGCCGCTACCTGGAGTACATCAACGCCAGCCAGGGTCTCCCCCTCCGGGCGCGGGAACTGGTTCTGGCGGTCACTGCTTATTCCCCCCTGCTGGATCTGCTGAACACGCGGTTTGTCCTCGTTCCCTCCGGAATGGATGTGGAGACACCCTGGTTCAGAACGGTTCTCCCCACCACCGGAAATACTGTCTGGGAGAACACCCGGGCGAAACCCCGGGCGCTCGTCTCCCGGCGGGCCCGGGTCATCGCCTCCCGGGAAGAGATTCTGGCGGCACTGAACCGAACCGGGTACCGGCCGAAGGATGAGGTCATCCTGGAAGAACCGTTGCCGGAGATGTTTCTCACGGGAGAAGGCTCCGCGGGGGAAGCGCGGATAGAAAAAGATGAACCGGGCGAGGTGGTTATCCGGACAGTGCTGGAAAAGCCCGGCATCCTGCTTCTCAACGACAGCTACGCTCCCGGCTGGCGAGCGGAGGTGGACGGTGTGGAGCGGAAAATCTACCGGGCCAATTACCTGATGCGGGCGGTCTGCCTGGAGGCGGGGCTTCACACCGTCCGTTTTGTCTACAGTCCCCTTCCTTTTACCATTGGAGCTTTGATCAGTGGCTTGATTTTATTTATTCTTGTTCTTTATTTTATGGTAATTCGCCTGCGCTCTCATTTTATGTGAACAAAATAATTTGAGTGCTTTCTTTCATAATAAATGGCTTGATAATATTCCCGAACAAGATAGGGAAGTAATAAAAAAACTTATAGTACGATTATTCCCAAAATTAGAAGCGATATTTGGAACAAGTCATTATGGCTTTAGTTGGGAGTCGACCTGGAGAAAGCAATTGAGAATATGTAGTCCCGATATTTTTCCTATCTTTTTCCGTTTGGGAGTCCCAAGAGGACAAATATCAAATATAGAAATGCAATCGGTTTTATCTCTGTCTGAAGACAGCAATGCGTTTGGCGATAAGTTGCTGGAGCTATCCAAACAACATCGTCCTGATGGTTCAACTCGGGTAAGTACTACTCTCGAGCGGATGGAAGATTACACAGAAAAGGAAATTTCCAAGGAACATATTCCTAACATCCTGCAAGCTCTATTTAATGTGGGGGATCGATTGATAGTCCCGGAAGATGAAGGAAGGGGTTTTTTCTCGTGGGGTAATGATATGCGCATGGGGAGGCTGACGTTCCGATTATTGAAACGTTATGAAACAAAAGAAGATAGATATATTAATCCGACCGTTGTAGGATTTACATCAAGGGTCGCGGTCATTGCGAGCGTTAGCCGAAGCCGCGAGCAAAGCGTGGCGGGAAGCAATCTCTTGCTGTGCATAGAGTTGAGATTGCGTAGCCTGTCCCGAGCGATAGCGAAGGATCTCGCTCCTCGCAATGACATGTCTATACAATTATGGACTGACTAATAATTAGCGCCGCAGGCGCTAATGCATGATGCATATATTGAGGAGGTAAAGGACACATGACAACCAGCAGTTATAAAAGCCCTGATCGGCGCCATCGAATTATCCGGCAGACGCTTCCCCTGATAGTGGTTGCCGCTCTGGCATTGACGGCGGGCTGCTCCAAAAAGCAGCCGCAGCAGGAGATCCCCCCCCGGCCGGTGAAAATCGCCGCGGCGATTGAGCAGGACATCCCCCTTTACATTGAAAATTTCGGGAACCTGGTCTCTCCCGACGACGTGAATATCGTCTCCCAGGTTACGGGCAAGATCCTGTCCGTTCATTTTAGGGAAGGAGATGAGGTGAAGAAGGGTGACCCCCTCTTCACCATCGATCCCCGGGAGTATCAGGCCGATCTTGACAAGAGCAAGGCATCCCTGGAAGCTTCCCGGGTCGACCTGAAGTTAAAGAATGAGACCTTCGAGCGGAACAAGCAGCTGATCGGGAAGAAGCTCATCTCCCAGCAGGATTATGATACCTACCAGACTGACGCCGAGGGCGCCCGGGCCCAGGTGGCGCTCGATCAGGCTGCCGTCGAGCTGGCGGAGATCAATCTCGGGTACTGCTCCATCACCTCCCCGATCAACGGGGCCACCGGGAAGCGGCTGGTCGACCCCGGTAACGTCGTCGCCGCCAACAGCGGCACCGCGCTTGTTAACATAAAGTCGGTCGACCCTCTCTATGTCGATTTCACCATCCCCGAGAGCCGGTTCTCCTGGGTAAAAGAGGAGATGGCGAAGTCAACCCTGCAGGTCCAGATCTCGCCGGAGGGCGATACGGGAGGCCCCTGCGACGGGACGCTGCAGCTGATCGATAATACCGTCGACCCGATGACCGGAACGGTGTCTCTCCGGGCCTCCGTTCCCAACCCGGACCGGAAGCTCTGGCCGGGGCAGTATGTGACCGTCAGGCTCATCGTCGCCAGCGCCCCGAATGCGGTCCTGGTCCCCGGCGCGGCCGTCCAGCTCGGTCCGAAGGGGGCGTACCTCTTTGTGGTCAAGGACGATAACACGGCGGAACTGCGGGACGACATCACGGTCGGACTGGCCGAGGAGGACTATGTCCAGATCAAGAAGGGCGTCAAAGTCGGGGAGAAAGTGGTGACCTACGGTCAGCTGGGCCTCGCCCCCGGCTCCAAAGTGCAGATCGTCGCGGATGATAGCAAGAAAGGGGGTAAAGAACAAACAACGCCGACATCCAAAAAGGGCGAGGAATGATATTAAAAGACCGGGAATGGGTAAGGGTTACGATGCCCGTTTCGGTTAAGGTAAGGGTAACGTGCGTTGTCAAAACATGCGTTGGTGCTTGAGTCTAACGTCATGAACAACCTGAATTTAAGGTTGCTATGATAGGGGCGCGAAAGATAACGAGTTTTCGGGATCTGGAGGTTTATCGAAATACATATCAGGCTATGCTCCTCGTCATGCGGGAGATTGTCCCGAAGTTGCCGGAGAAGGAAAAATATGATTTAACTGACCAATCCAGCCGGGCTTGCAAAGCTATACCGCGGTTAATTGCCGAGGGGTACGCCAAGCGACACCAACGAGCGGGTTTTAAGAAGTATATCGATGATGCCATGGCTGAATGCAACGAGATGATAGTCAATTTGTGCCAATGCAGGGATTTGTATGGCAAGTACATAGATACCGATAAATGCGAAACTTTGATCGACACCTACGACAAATCAGGCAGACAGCTCTATAAACTAGGCCTGGCCTGGTCAAATTTCAAAATGCAAGGCTAATCATAGAGGCGTGAATCCGTAACCGTAACCGTCCACCGAAACGGGCTTCGTTACCGTTGCCCTGACCGAATTTAAAATGGCCTTCTCGGAAAAATTTATCCGTCGCCCGATCATGACTATCCTGATCGTGGTGACGCTTCTGCTGGGCGGCCTGGTCGCCTATACCCAGCTCCCGGTCAGCGATCTTCCCTCGGTCGATTACCCGGTGATCACCATCACGGCCACCTACCCGGGTGCCAGCCCGGAACTGATGGCTTCGTCCGTTGCTTCCCCCCTGGAAGACGAGTGCATGCAGATCCCGGGACTCCAGACCATCATCTCGGACAATCAAGCCGGGATAACGACCATCACCCTCAGTTTTGAACTGGACAAGAACGTTGACCTGGCCGCGCCCGATGTCCAGGCGGCGATCACTCGCGCCCAGGCCAATCTCCCGACTCTTCCCCAGCCGCCGACCTACGACAAGAACAACCCCGCCGACCAGCCGATCATCTATATCATGGTCGACTCCGAGACCATGACCGGCGGCGACCTCTATGACTATGCCCACAAGTCGATCGGACAGCGGATCAACATGATCGAGGGGATCTCCAAGGTCGACATCTACGGGGCCAAGCGGGCGATCCGGGTCCTGATCGATCCCGAGAAGCTGGCTTCTCTCGACCTCGGCCTGGACGAGGTCTATCAGGCGCTGAACAAGGGGACGGTGACCACCCCCGGCGGTGACCTGAACGGGAAATACCGCACCTTCTCGATCTATCCGGAGGGTCAGTTGACCGAGCCGGAGCAGTACAAGGAACTGATCATCGCCTACCGGAACAACGCGCCCATCCGGGTCGGGGATGTAGGCAACGTGGTCGACAGCCTGGAGAGCGACGTGATCAACGTCATGTACGGGAATAAGGAGACCGGGATGAAGGCGGGCGCTGTCTGTATCGCCGCCACCCGGGCTTCCGGGGCCAATACCGTCGCTCTCTCCCGGGAGGTTCGGTCCCTGCTGAAAGAGATCAGGCCGACTCTCCCCGGGTCTCTCAACGGGAGGATCTTCTATGACAAGGCGATCCAGATCAAGGAGTCGATCAACGACGTGGAGACCACCATTCTCATCGCCCTGGTTCTGGTGGTTCTGATCATCTTCCTTTTTTTGGGCCGGGTCTCCGATACCATGGTCCCGGCCGCCGTCCTCCCGGTGACACTCTTCGGCACCTTCCTGGTCATGATGTTCGCCGGGTTCAGTCTCGATAACCTTTCCCTGATGAGCCTCACTCTTTCGATCGGCTTCCTGGTCGATGACGCGATCGTTGTCCTGGAGAATACCGTTCGCCATATCCAGGCCGGTGAGAAACCGCTCTCCGCGGCCATCAAGAGTATGGAGGAGATCACCGGGACGGTCATCTCGACCAGCATCGCCCTGGTCGTGGTCTTCATTCCCCTGGTCTTCATGGCCGGCGTGGTGGGGAGGAACTTCAAGGAATTCGCCCTGACCGTCATCTTCGCCATCTCCGTCTCCACCGTCATTGCCCTGACGCTCTCCCCGATGATGTGCGCCCGGGTGTTGAAAGCGGGGAAAGCGAACAAGACCCGGCTGGAAAGATTTTCCGACCGGTTTATCGGGGGCATTATCAAAAATTACGGCGTGGCTCTCAAATGGGTGCTGCAGCGCAAATACCTGACCATTCTGGGGGGTCTGGGTTGCCTGGCCGGGATCGTGTATTTCTTCGTCGCCCTCCCCAAGACCTTCATGCCGACCGGCGACAGCGGCTGCTTTTACGGGCAGTTCCAGGCGCTTCAGGGGGCCTCGACGGGACAGATCCGCCATTTCCAGGACCGGGTCAACGAGATCATCACCGCCAATCCCGCGGTTGAAAACCTCCTCACGGTCACCGGGAAACAGACCGGCGCCGACCAGAGCACCGGCATCGTCGTCTCCACCCTCAAACCGACCGGCGAACGGGAACCGATCGAGCAGGTGGTCGAGGAACTTAACCGGGCCCTTTACTCGATTTCCGATCTGGGGATGGTTTTTCTGATGCCGCTCCCCTCGCTGATCCTGAGTACCGGGGCGGAGAGTACCGCCACGGGAAGCCAGTATTCTTATGTTCTCTCCGGCCAGGATATGGACCAGGTCTACCAGGCAGCAGCGGAGATGGAGCAGCGGATGCGACAGCTGCCGTATTTTTCCGGCATTCAGACCAGCGTCAAGGTGAACCTTCCCCAGTTGAATATCGACCTTAAACGCGATCGGGCCTCGGCCCTGGGCATCGCGGCGGCGGATATCGAGGATGCTCTCGCCCTGGCTTACGCCAAGGGGAAAACCGCCACCTATCTGACCGATATCGATCAGTACTGGGTGATCATGGAGGCCGAGGATAAAGACCGGCAGATTCCCAGTGATCTCTCCAAGATCTATGTCCGCTCGCCACAGACCGGCAAGCTGGTACCTCTGAGTTCGGTCGCCGATTGGATTCCGACGGTTGCTCCCCAGAATGTCCCCCACCACAATCAGCTCAATGCCGCCACGCTCTCCTACAACCTGGCCCCCGGCGTCCCTCTCGGCGACGCCACCAAGGCCCTCAATCAGCTGGCCCGGGAGATCCTTCCTCCCGCCGTCGGCGGCGTGATGCAGGGGCAGGCCCAGGAGTTCGAGGAGGCGATCCAGAGCCTGGTGGTGCTGATGATAGTGGCCGTCTTCATCATGTACGTCATCCTGGGGATCCTCTATGAGAGCTATATTCATCCCTTTACGGTCTTGACCACTCTCCCCCCCGCCGCTTTCGGGGGACTCCTCACTCTCTATATCTTCGGCTCGGAACTCTCCCTGTATGCCTATATTGGGATGTTCATGCTGCTGGGAATTGTTTCCAAGAACGGGATCATGATGGTCGACTTCGCCAAGCAGTACATGGAGGAGGGGCAGAACGCCTTCGACGCCATCTACAATTCCTGCATTGTCCGGTTCCGCCCGATCCTGATGACCGGTGCTTCGACCATCATGGGGACACTCCCGATCGCGATCGGCCTGGGTGCGGACGCCTCCGCCCGCCGTCCCCTGGGATTGCTGATCGTCGGCGGCCTGGCCTTCGCCCAGGTGATTACCCTCTTCATCACCCCGGGACTCTTCCTCTACATGCAGGCTTTCCAGGAGAAGGTCCTCGACCGCTTCGAGCTGACCCGCTCCGACGCCTGCCGCCTGAAGATGGCGGCCGCGGAGGCGGGTCCCGCTCCGGAACCACCCAGGTAATTATTCTTCCCGGATATCGCGGTTATCTCCTTCAACTACAATGACCGGAGATACGTGCTCGACCAGGACGAAGTTGACGGCGATTTAAAATTTCAGCAGGTCGCGAGGGTTCACAGGCTGGATCAGATTATGGGGGAGGTCGCCGAAGAACACGATGTTGAAATTGTTGACGCGGGCGCTGTTCTTGACGCCAGCCCGTCCGATTACAATGACTTCTGTCATTTTGACGCCAACGGGCGTCGGCGGGTCGTTCAACTTTTATATGATCACCTTTGATGGCCCGCTCCCCACTCAGCGCGTAGCACGCGCGATGCGGCCCGACGCTGCCGGCACCGTTACCCGGCCATTGAGGAGGGTCGGGATGAGGATCCGGAACTCAACAGGAGGCACCAGAAGATGAAGAAGATCGTCTTAACCGGGATTGCCGGGCTGATGCTCGTCGGCGGCTTTTCTTCGGCCGGTGATTTTAAACCCGGCTCCGAACCGGACGGCTTCCGGGGGATCTCCTGGGGGACGGAGATCGGCGAGTTGACCGGCCTGAACCTGCTCCGGCGGGAGCCCGATCATGGGGGGGTGGATGTGTATGCGCGGACGGGAGAGACGATGGTGGTGGGGTCGGCGCCGGCGGCGGCCGTCGAGTATTTTTTCTGGCGCGGCCTCTTTTACCGGGGCGCTGTCTTAACGGCGGGCGCGGAAGATTACCAGCAGCTTCAGCAGGCCGTTTTCGCGGAATACGGGGTCGGGGAGATCGATCCCGCTCCGGTGCCCGGGGCGACCTCGTTTTCCTGGGAAGGAGACATCACTTCCATGAGGCTTCAGTATCAGGAAGCCTCCCGGAGCGGGTCTCTTGTCCTCGCCTCCCAGAAGATCTGGCTCCGGATGCAGCAGGATGGATCAGATACGCCCTGATAATTCAGGCAGCGGGCCGGTGACCGTCCATCTCGCGGACACTCTCTCCGATGGCCGGGGAGAACAGCTGCTCGACGACATCGTCCGGATGACCGCCCGGGGAAACCGGGATATCCGGATCGACCTGAAAGGGCTCGGCCGCATTGACAGCCGGGGCTGCGCCTGGCTGATCCGGGCGGTCCGGGCCGGGCGGGAGGCCGGCGCCCGGATCTCCCTCACCGGGGCGCAGGGGGGCGTGGCCGAATTCATCGAGCTGATGCGCGGCAATTTTGATCCCCCGCCGTGGCCGGCGCGTCCCCGTCCCGGCCTGCTGGAGCGGCTGGGTGACCAGGGCCTGACGGCTGTCGGGGAAGCCCGGGAGGCCGGGGCCCTGATCGTCGACGCCGTCTACTGGTCTTTCATCGCCCCGGCGGAGGGGCGGGGCATCAGGTGGAAGGGGCTTTTTACCGAGATCCAGGAGATGGGTTCGAGCGCGATCGGGATCGTCTGCCTGATCAACTTTCTCCTCGGGCTGGTGATCGCCATGCTCTCCGCGGTCCAGCTCCGTCTTTTTAACATGCAGATTCTGGTCGCCAGCGGGGTGGTGATCGGCTTCGCCCGGGAGCTGGCGGCGGTGATGACCGGGATCGTGGTCTCGGCCCGGACGGGAGCCGCCATCACCGCCCAGATCGCGACCATGAAGATCTCGGACGAGATCGACGCCCTCCGGGGGATGGGGTTGAACGTGACCCGGTTCCTGGTCGCCCCCAAGTTTCTGGCCATCCTGATCTCCCTTCCGATCCTGACGGCTTTCGGTTTTGTCTCCGGCGTGGCGGGAGGATTCGTCCTCGGCGTCTTCTCCCTGGGGTACACCTTCGACCGCTGGTGGTGGCAGACCCTGCAGGCCGTGAAAGTGGGCGACATCACCCAGGGTTTCGTCAAATCATTTTTCTTCGCCATGATCATCGTGATTGTGGGGTGCCACAACGGGCTCCGGGTGACCGGCGGGGCGAGCGAGGTCGGCCGGGCGACGACCAGGTCGGTCGTGATGGACATCTTCCTGATCATCGTGGCCGACATGCTCTTCGCGACGCTGTTCTATTTTACGACGTAAATAAACGATCGCCACCAAGGCACCAAGACACGAAGAAAAGAAAGAATAAAAAGGTAATTGTTGGTTTAGATCAGAACTAAAGTGTTATTAGAGGGTGAGGGGAGGGCAACTTTAGGCACTTTAGATCACTTAAGGCACTTTAGGCACTTTAACGTCCCGATTATTCCCGGGTAAGTATTAGCACCCGACCATGAACTGGTAATTAATATGACCATGCAGCCCATTATTAAAGTACGGGACTTGATTGCCGGGTATGACAATATCGTGGTTTTGAACGATATCTCTTTCGACGTGTACCCGGGCGAGATACTGATGGTGATCGGCGGCTCCGGCTGCGGCAAATCGACCCTCCTCCGGCAGCTGGTCGGCCTGCAAAGGCCCTTTTCCGGTTCGATCAGCTACTGGGAGAGAGACATCACCGGGATGGACGAGGATGAACTGGCTCATCTCCTTCACCGGGTGGGGCTGTCATTCCAGGAGGGCGCCCTTTTCAACTCCATGACCGTTGCCGAGAATGTGGCTCTCCCGATGGAGGAGTCCGGCGGCATGGACCGGGAGCTGATCCGGGTCCTGGTACGGATGAAGCTGAGCCTGGTGGGCCTCGGCGAATACGGGTATCTGATGCCGGAGGCGCTCTCGGGCGGGATGAAGAAGCGGGTCGGTTTCGCGCGGGCGATCGCCGTCGATCCCGAGATTGTTTTCTTCGACGAACCGTCCGCCGGCCTCGATCCGATCATCGGCGCCGGTCTCGACGAGATCATTCTCGATATCCGGCGGCTCATGAATCTGACCATGGTCGTG
Organism: PVC group bacterium; assembly: GCA_043804695.1. GTDB lineage: Bacteria > Auribacterota > Erginobacteria > Erginobacterales > Erginobacteraceae > CAWGIE01. The sequence goes on from JAZDIV010000121.1 coordinate 11,412, forward strand.
GTTACCCATGAACTGGAATCCATAAAAACCGTGGCCGACCGGGTTCTGATGCTGGACGGGGGCAGGATTATCTTTATCGGGTCCCTGGAGGAGGCTGAAACTACCGATCAGCCCCGGGTCAGGCAGTTTTTTGACCGGAAACCGGATGCTTCTATCGGGGAACTCAATAACCGCAGCTTGTTAACCCCCGTGTTGCGAGCGCAGTGAGCTAACCTGCTGCTTCGGAATTTCAATAATTATTAGCCACCAAGACACCAAGGCACCAAGAAAGAGGGAAGGTAAAATATCCACCTTATGTGGTTTTTCTTGGTGTCGTAGTGTCTTAGTGGCAAAAGTTGCGAGCGCAGCGAGCTAATTTATATTAAGGGAGGAGAACAGTGTCAACCAAATCCCAGAAAATAAAAGTGGGGATTTTTATGCTGGTCGGTGTGGCCCTGACCGTGGCGGTTTTTGTCGTCATCGCGCTCAAGGACCGGACACCGACCGATTCCTATTTCATCATTTTCCAGGAAAGCGTGAGCGGTTTGAAGAGTGATTCCCCCGTCCTCTATAAAGGCGTCCAGGTGGGCAAGGTTCAGGATATTCGCGTCAAGGATAACAACGAGATTGTTGTTCAGATCGGCATCGAGAGAGGCAAGGTAACATTGCGGGAAGGAACCGTGGCCAAACTTGACCTGGCCAACCTGATGGGGGGCATGGTGGTCGAGCTTTCCGGGGGAAATATCCATTCCCCCTGCCTGGTGCCGGGGGCGCATATCACGTCGCAGACCTCCGTGCTGGAAAACCTGGCCAAGGATCTCCCGCAGATTCTTGATGATATCAAGAAGATACTGGGCAATCTGAACCGGGCGCTGGGGGAGGGAAACGCGGACAGGATAGGCTCACTGCTGGTTAACGCCGACCGGACGTTCATCTCCCTCAGCGAGACCCTGGATGTTTTAACGAAACTGCTCCATACAACCAGGAGCGACCTCGCCGATAGCGGCTACGAACTGCGGAAAACCATGCTCAGCTTCCAGAGAGCCATGATCGAAGCCGCCCAGACCATGCACTTTCTGAAGAACGACCCCTCGTCAGTTATGTGGGGACGGTCCAAACCGGAGAATCCATATGTTAAATAGGGACTGGTTACTGATTACTGGTTACTGGTTACTGATTACCGATCACTGATTACCGATTACTGATTACATTTTTTAAATACAAGGGGATTAGCCATGAAACGAATCTATGTAGTTCTGCTGTCAGCAGTAGCACTGACCGGAGCAGTCTCCTGCGGTTCTCACCTGCCGACCTATTATTATTTGATCGAAACCGGTCCGGAGGTGACGAAGGCGGAGGAAGTCATTTCGCTCAAGGTCGACGTTAATCCCGTCCGCGCGCCGGATCGATACCTGAATCGAATCGTCTTTCGCCGGGGACCGTTCGAGGTCGGTTTCTATGAGTACAGCCAGTGGGTGGAACTTCCCGCCGCCATGGTGCGAAGAGCCCTCATTAATGCCCTCAACGAATCGGAGCTTTTCGGCCAGGTCGATCTTATCGGCAGCGATCCGGCGGCCGATCTTGATCTGAACTCCGAGATCGAAAGCTTTGATCAGGTGATAGAGGAAGATGAATGGTACGCCGCCTTTGACCTGATCCTTGAATTCAACCGCCACGATACCGGAGCGCCGGTCTGGAGCTACCGTACCGGCGCCCGGGTGAAGCAGAAAGGGGAGGGAGAACTGGCGGCGGCAATGAGTGAAGCGGTGAGCCGGGCGCTCGTCCAGGCGGTATCGGAGATGGAGCAGTCGGAAGAACTGCGGAAACTGCCTGATACATTTGCCGAGGAAAAGATAAAATCAGAAACTCGTAATTAATTGCTTCGGAATTTCAAAAACGGTAACGGCAAGGGTAACGAAGCCCGTATCGGTGAGGGGAACGGTAACGGCTGCCTCGCTGGGCGCACGTAACCGTAACCGGCAGACGAAACGGGCCTCGTTACCGTAGCCGTAACCAGTTGCGAACGAAGTGAGCTAACTAAAGGGAGTGCTTAAGATGAGCGGGCTCAACCTTCTCAGCCTGGCCGGAATCGTGGTTCTTCTTCTGATCGCGTTCATCTTTTCCAACAATAAAAAGAAGATCCGCTGGAAGATCGTCCTGATCGCCCTGCTTTCGGAGTTTGTCTTCGCTTTTCTCATCCTCCACACGGGCCCGGGGATGGCGTTCTTTAATTTCATCAGCAACGCCATTGTCCGGGTGCTGAGCTTTGCCTATGACGGGATCGACTTTGTCTTCGGATGGCTTTACTCGGGGGATGGGATCAAGAACTTCCAGGTCCAGCACGCGTTCATCCTGGAGGCGCTGGTCCCGATCGTCTTTACCGGATCGATTATAGCCGTTCTTTACCATTACAAGATCATGCAGGCGGTGGTGAGGTGGATATCCATCCTCTTCACCAAGGCGCTCGGCATCAGCAGCGCCGAGTCCCTGGCCACGGTCAGCAATGTTTTTTTGGGGCAGACCCAGGCTCCGCTCGTGATTGCCCCCTATGTACAGAAACTGACCGAGTCCGAGTTCTTCGTGCTCATGGTCAGCGGCATGGCCACGGTGGCCGGGAGCCTCTTTGTCGCCTACAACGCCATGGGGGCGCAGATGAGCTACGTGCTGGCCGCCAGCATCATGGCCGCCCCCGGTGCGATCATCATGGCCAAGATCATGATCCCGGAGATCGGGACACCGGAGACGGAGGGGGACAAGCCGGTCATCGAGGACGAGCCCAAGACCCTCAACTTCCTCGACGCCATCGCCCAGGGGGCGACCGACGGCTGGAAGGTGACGGTCGGGGTGGCCGTGATGCTGCTCTCGTTCGTCTCCGTCATCTACCTCCTTAATTACTGTGTTGGCCTGGTGCCCGGACTTCATCTTTCTCTCGACAGGATCCTGAGCTGGATCTTCACGCCGATCGCTTTTATTATCGGGGTTCCCGCGAAAGATATCCCCGCCGTGGCGACCATGCTGGGGAAGAAGACGGTATTTAACGAGTTTATCGCCTACGCCGACCTGAAGGGATATGTGGCCGCCGGGCTCTCCCCGCGCGCCTACCTGATGACCTGCTTCGCCCTGACCGGGTTTGCCAACTTCTCCTCGATCGCCATCCAGATCGGGGGGATCGGCGAGATCGCTCCCAGCCGCCGGAAGGACGTGGCCAAACTGGGGTTCCGGGCGGTCCTGGCGGCGGTCCTGGCCAACCTGCTCAGCGCCGCCATTGCCGGCGTGATGTTCTTCAGCTAAACTGCAATTCGGCTTCGCCGAATTGCAGTTGGTTGAACGTTGAGCGTTGGACGTTGGATGTTCGACGTTCGACGTTCGATGTTCATTCTTTCATCCTCCATCTCGCATCCTGTCATCTCGCAACCCATTCCCCATTCCCCAAATTCTTTTCACGCATTTTTCACACCCGTTTCATTCTTTTTTCACGCGCGTCTCCTATCTTCGGGGGCATAAATCGGAGAAAAGTTTCTCCGGCCAACCCGAGGAGGTGTGTATGAAGGTGTGAATCCGATCAGAAGGTTTGTCGGCGCGGTGATCAACTCGGTCAGCTTCCGGCTCGCGGTTATCTGACTGCTGGTCATGCTGCTTCTGATCCCCGCTTTCATGGTCCGTTCTCTCATCCGGGAAAGAGAGAACCGGGGAGTATGAGAAGGCCGCTGAATCGCTCAGGGCCCTAATCGAAAAATTTCCTTACGCTTCCGGGCACCGCAGCGGAGATGCCCTGATGTCTATCAGAGCCAAACGCTGGTTTTACGACCAGCTCACGGAGAAGGGCATCGACCTTTCATTCCTGGACGCTCTCATCACCCGGCAGAAGGACCCGGCGAACTTCAATCGCCTCACGGCGAGGCAGCTGTACCTCGTCGCCCACCCGCTCAAGGACGAAAACGAAGCAGCGGGGGCGATCGAGGCCTTCAAGCGGATTGTGTGGAAGTTCCCGAACGAGAGCTTCACTCCGGACGCGTGTCTTTCCGCCTTCGAGCTGCAAGTCAAGCAGAAGCAGTATGACGGCGCCCTGGCGTTGGCGCGCGCGATGATCGAACGCTATCCCGACGCGGAGGTAGGCAAGGGGGGACCGCTGGGAGCTATCGGCTATTTCAGCGCCGGGGTGGTTCATTTTGCGCGGCAGGAATACCGGGAGGCGGCGGACGCGTTCGAGACGGTCGCCCGCGACTACCCCGCTGCGGCCAACATCGGGGGCGTCTCGCTGCGTTCGCTGATCGCGGAACAGTATCTGGAAACCGTTGCCCGGAAGGACATGAAGATTCAGGGTATCCATGATTAGGCGTCGGCAGCCAGGTGCCCCCTGGCCGCCCGGGCACTAGTCGGTGAACATGAGTGGCGCCGGAAAGAGTCCACCCCGCGTGCCGGGGTGGAGACATGGCGGGGAACTGAAAGGGAATCCCCCCATCCCTGCCCCACGGCTAACAAATGCTTCCCGATACCACGGGCTTGACGTTGGGCTCCGGAGGCCAGCGCTCTATCCAATCGTTGTGGAACATCTACTAAAATTATTCCTCCGGCTTTAAAAAAGGAGTAAGATTGGTGTTTGGAATCAGTAAACCGTCCAAAGGAAATCGTCTTAACCCGATTTATTCATAAATCGGGTTAACCTAAATACCCTGGTGACGCCGAGCTTCAAGATCGTCAAACCGGGGATGATCTCTGTTGTTCAACAAGGGAGTGAGAAAATGGCTGAAAAATTTGTTCGCAGCGCTACGCGGGTCCGGAGTTTTGAAAATCCCGAGTTCGATTTTCAGCTCCTGCGTTCCCTGGGAGTCGTTTTTGCCGGCGGCGGGTCGGTGGGCGAGGTTTTAACCGTCGCCGCCGCCATCGGAGAGCCCACCCCGGAAAAATGGGTGAAAGAGTTTTCGACCATGGCGGATAAGGTCGAACAGGAGGCCGCACGCTGTCGGAAGCTCGGTCGGAACGTCTCTGCCCGCTCGCTTTTTCTCCGCGCGAGCATGTACTACCGGGCAGCCGAATATTTCCTGGACCTCGATTCCCCGGAACACGACCCGATGGGCCTTAAGAGTCGCGACGCTTTCCGGTCCGCCTGTCCCCTCCTGGAACCGGAGGTGGAAGTGGTCGAAATCCCTTACGCCCCCATCCCCCTGCCCGGTTACTTCGCCCGCTCCCCCCGGGGAGAGGGCAAAAGCCTGATCATCTGCGGGGGCTTCGACTCCAGCGGAGAAGAGCTTTATTTCAACGCCCTGGGGGCGCTCGAGCGCGGTTTCAACGTCTTCTTCTTCGACGGCCCCGGCCAGACCGGGATGATGCGCCTCAAGCCGAGGCTCCCTTTCCGGCCCGACTACGAGGCCGTCATCGGACCGGTGTTCGACTACGTCCTCGGCCGGGAAGAAGTCGACCCCGAACGGGTGGGACTGCTCGGGATCAGTTTCGGGGGGTATCTCGCCCCCCGGGCGGCCGCTTTCGATGCCCGGATCAAAGCCTTGATCCCCGATTCGCCCATCACCGACTGGCGGGTATACCTTGGTGATGAGTTCGGCCCGGAGAAGGAAAAAATACCCGACTTCACCTCGGCGGATTTGCGGCAGGCGGGCGACGAGGAGGCGACACTGCTCCAGAAGCAGATGCTGATCCACATGATGCGCAAGTTTGGCGTGGACTCCTGGCACGCGCTTCTGGCGTCGCTATCCGAATTCCGGCTCTCGCCCGAAAACCAGGCTCGGATTATTTGCCCGGTCCTCGCCTGTATCGGCGAGGGAGAGGGTGAAGAGGCGAAACGGCAGAGCGAAGAACTCGTCGGAAACGTGAGCGGGACCGCCGCCTCTCACACATTTACTGTCACCTGGGGCGCCGACGCCCACTGCCAGGTCAACAATACCGCCCGCTTTTGGCAGGTGGCCTATGACTGGCTCGAGTCGCTCTTCGAAAAAAAATAAAACAATTTCGCTTTATCGCCTCCAGCAGTCGTTTCGCCAGCTCGATCAACTCCGCCCGGCTCCCGAACCGCAACAACACCGTCTCCTTCTTCTTTCCCGTGCGGATGTTGATCTTCGATCGCCAATCCTTATCCTTCCCGAGATCGACCGGCACCGTTGTTTCGCCCTGAAAGGCGGTACCGCCAGTAACTTCTTTGTACGGAATCCGCCGCGCGTATCCGTCCTTGCCCACAGCATTTTTTTATTGCCAGAGCGGGGTTCGCCGTCGGATAATGAATGCCTGCCCGGATTCCACCCGCCGTGGGCTGGAAGGCATGTGATTTATTTTCAGGAGGAAGAAGGATGAAAAAAAGAAGTGTATTTTCGGTCATCGCGATAGCGGCGGTCATGCTCGTTGTCGCTCTGTCGGCGTGGTCACAATCCGGCGCTCCGGAGGCCGCGGCCGCTCCGGCGGCCGACATGCCGGAAGGCGATATGCCCGTGCCCGTCGCCCCCGCGGCTGCCGTGCCTGCAGATGCCACCCCCGCGGCCGTGTATGATCTTTATATCGTGGCCATGAAGGCGGGCGATCTCGACGGCATGGCCGCCTTTGTGACTAAGGCCAAGGTGGATCAGCTCCTGGCGATGCCCGATGATCAGAAAACCCAGATCGCCGAGATGATGAAGATGATGGCCCCGTCCGAGTACGCCGTGGTTACGGAGGACATCCAGGGAGACATTGCGACCCTGACCCTCACGGGGAAGGCGACGGACTTTGCCGGCGGTTTCAACGAGCAGGAAGGCACCGCTACTTTCGTGAAGGAAGACGGGGTCTGGAAGCTGGTCGAAGACAGCTGGCAGATGGTCGCGTCGGAATAAGCTGTTCCGTCTCCGGTAAAAAAGGCTCCCCGCGGGGAGCCTTTTTTATTAATATTACTTCCGCATTTCCCCGATAGCCATCGGAGTGCGCCTCTGGCGCATAATAAATATGATAATATAAATCGACAGATGAATTATATCCAGAGAGGCAAGTGCTGGCTGAAGTTATAAGGCATTTTTAAGTAGTGCCTCGATGAAAATATTTTAGTTTAGCCAACAGCTCCCCCCGATTGATTCAATCGGGGGGAGCCAGTATAAAGTAGCGGCGAAGCCGCTAATTTATTGATGAACCCGCGCGTTCCCGGACAACTGCTCCCGGTCGGTAAAAAGCTGCACGGTTTTATGGTCGCCCGCGTCACCCCGCTGCCTGAAATCAGGGCCGTGGCCTACGAGGCCGACCATCTGCAGAGCGGGGCCCGGCTGCTTCATCTGCACTCTTCCGACCCCGAGAACCTCTTCGCGATCGGGTTCCGCACCCCTCCCCCCGACGACAGCGGACTGCCCCATATCCTGGAGCACACGGTGCTGTGCGGGTCGAAGAAATACCCGGTCAAGGACCCGTTCGCGGAGCTGCTGAAGACAAGCCTGGCGACCTTCCTCAACGCGATGACCTACCCGGATCGGACGATTTATCCCTGCGCCAGCATGAACGAGAAAGATTTCTTCAACCTGGTCGGCGTGTACTGCGACGCGGTCTTCTCCCCCCTGATCAGCCCCCGGCACTTCAAGCAGGAAGGGCACCATCTTGAGTTCGCCGATCCCCCCGACCCGGGCGGGTCTCTGGTGGTCAGGGGGGTCGTCTATAACGAGATGAAGGGGGTATACTCCGACCTGGACGGGATCATCGACCGGGAGGTAACGAAAAACCTCTTCCCCGACAATGCCTATGGCCGGGACTACGGCGGCGACCCGGAAGCGATCACCTCCCTCACCTATGAGCGTTTCCGGGAGTATCACCGGACCCGCTATCACCCGTCCAACTCGCTGATCTTTCTCTACGGGGACATCCCGCCCGCGCGGCATTTACAGTATCTCGACCGGGCGTGCCTGTCCGAGTTCTTTCGGGAGGCGATCGACGCCTCCATCGCCGCCCAGCCGCTCTGGACGGCGCCCCGGCAAAGCACCCGCGCCTATCCGATCGGCCGGGACGAAAAGCCGGGAAGGAAGACGGCGGTGGTGGCGGCCTTCCGGGCCGGGCGGAATAACCGGCCGGTGGAGACGCTCTCTCTCCATCTTCTCTCCGAGTACCTTCTCGGGAATGCCGCCTCTCCCCTCCGCCAGGCCCTCATCGACTCCCGGCTGGGGGAGGAGATCACCGACTCCGGATACTCCTCTTCCCAGCGCGACACCTATTTCACGGTCGGCCTCAAGGGGACTGAGGTCGCCCGCGCCGGCAAGATTCTGGACCTGATCCTGGAGACCTGCGCCCGGGTCGTCAGAAGAGGGGTGGACCCGGGAAAGATGGAAGCCGCCTTCCACCACCTGGAGATGGCCTCGCGGGAGATCAAGAGCATGTATCCCCTCCGTCTGATGGACCGGGCCTTCGAGTCCTGGGCTTCCGCCGGCGATCCCCTCCTCTGGATGAGCATCAACCGCTACATCGAGGAGGCGCGCCGGGGATATCAGACGGAGACCGGGTTCTTTGAAGAACGGCTCCGCCGGCTGGTGATGACCAACCCGCACCGGGCCCTGCTGACCTTCCGGCCGGACCCGTCGTATGCCGCCCGGAAAGAGAAGACGGACCGGCGCCGGATGGAGAAGATGAAGTCCCGTCTCAGCCGGGAGGAACAGGAGAAGATCGCCCGGGCGGCGGCCGAACTCGAACTCCTCCAGTCGGCGCCCAACCCACCCGAGGCGCTGGCGACTCTTCCCCGGCTCTCTCTCTCCGATGTCCCGCTGGAGCCGATCAAGCTGGACACCGCGGTCGAGGAAGTGGAGGGCTGCCCCTTCCTGGTGACCGACATGTTCAGCAACGGCCTCACCTATCTCGCCCTCTCCTGCGGCCTCGGCGGTCTTGACGAAACCGCCCGCGACTATCTTTCGCTCTTCTCCGACGCCCTGGGCGGGATGGGCGCCGCCGGGTTTGACTACGCGGAAATGGCCGAGCGGGAAGCCGCCTGCAGCGGCGGGGTGGAGACGGACCTCATGATCTCGGGGACGGCCGATGACCACCTGACCGTGGAGCCGCGGCTGCTGGTTTTCTGCAGCGCGCTCGACCGTAAGCTCCCGGAGATGCTGGAGATGCTCGGGCAGCGCCTGACGCTCTGCGACCTCAGCGACCGGGAGCGGCTGAAAGACGTGGTGCTCCAGGGGCGGATGGCCCGAAAGAGCCGGGTAATCCGGGCCGGGAACAGTTTTGCCGTCTCTTTCGCGTCCCGGGGGCTCAGCGAGAACTGCGCGCTCAGCGAGTCGATGAAGGGGGTGACCGCGGTCCGCTTCTTTGACCGGCAGGCCTTCCGGTTCGGCCGGGATCGCCGTCGGATCGAAGAGCGACTGTCGGCCGTCCGCGACTTCATCAGTGCCCGGAGCCGGCTGACGATCAGTGTCCTCGGTTCTCCGGAATCGGTCGCGGCCGTCCGGGAATGGTACCGGGGGATGCCGGCCGGTCTGGGCGCCGGCTCCTCCCCGGCGGCGGGCGGGCGGTTTTCCCCGGGAATCGGGAGACGCGAGGGGATAGCCGCCCCGGCCGATATCGCCTTCGTGGCCCGGAGTCAGCCGGGGGTTGCCTTTACCCACCCCGCCGCCCCGGCTCTCCTCCTGGCCCAGCACATCAGTTACGGATACCTCTGGGAGAAGGTGAGGGTGAAAGGGGGGGCCTACGGCTGCGGCGCCTCCTATAACGCCCACCGGGGGACGTTCTCGCTATCCAGTTACCGGGATCCCCATGTCTCGGCGACCCTTCGGGTGTATGCCGGCGTCTGCGATTATATTGAAAAGGAGATGGACCTCTCGCCCTCCGGCGTCGAACAGGCGATCATCGGGACCGTGAAATACCTGGACCGGCCGATCCGCCCGGAGCAGGCCGTGGAGCTGGCCCTGGTCCGCCATCTCGGGCAGATCACCGACGGGAAGATCCGGGCTTTTCGGGAGAGACTGTTCAGCCTGACCGGGAGCGATATCCGGCGCGCCTCCGCCGAGGTCCTGCGGCCCGCCTTCGCGAAGTCCTCGATCTGTGTCATTGCCGGCCGGGAGAAGCTGGAAGCCGTCAACCGTGCCGAGGACGGCGCGTTCGATATTTCAGATCTTTAATTTTCGTAACACTTTAGCTCTTTAAAAAATCAGGCAGCTTGTTTGTGCCAGGCCAATGATGGTTTTCTTGAAGCGATTGCATTTTCTGCTGCCTTCAGAACTGTTCCCACCGGGTTAGCGCCCTGAAGTTCTGCTGATCGAAACA